>JBKJKH010000245.1:0-3720 GCA_046597595.1 Gemmatimonadaceae bacterium | reverse complement strand
GGTCCCGTTCGGCGAGCAGAATAATCCCAAGTTCACGCAGTGCATCGACCGTAACGCGTAGCGCGCGTTTTCAGGCGCGCGGGCGTTGCTCGCGCGTCTCGCGCTAGCGCCTTTCCTCTGATATTGGATATTTCATAATGCGTGTTCCGATTCTAACGGCCGGGGCCATTGCTCTCGCGGCGTTCAGCATCTCGTGCAGCACTGATTTTCCGACGGTTTCGCTGTCGACCGTCAGGGAGATGTTTGCCGCTCCGCTTTCCCCGGCGAGTGAAGTTCCGCCCGTGACCTCCAGCGCCACCGGTTCTACATCGTTCGTGTTCATGGATTCCTCGACGATTCGTGTCGAGGTCAAGGTGAGCGCAATCGATTCGGTTACACAGGCCCACATTCACGCGGGTTCGCCAGGCGCGAACGGCCCGGTCATGGTGTTCCTCTATGGCCCGGCAACGACGAACCAGCAGACACTGAACGGTGTGCTGCGACAGCTCGACATCACCCGCGCCAGCACGTTCAGCACGCCATTCACGTTCGACTCAGTGGCGACGAGGATCCGTGCTGGTACGGCGTACGTGAACGTCCACACCAGGAAGAACCCGGGTGGAGAGATTCGCGGTCAGGTTGCCAGGCAGTAGGCAAAAAGCCAGACTGAGCGTAGTTCGTAGCGATGTGAGCAGTGGGGGAGCCAAGTCGTGGCTCCCCCACTGTGCTTTGAGGTGCAGGCAGTATCTTCTTAAGCACGTATAAATTAGTCTGGAAAACGCTGCGCCTACGCCACAGGATGCGAATCGGCGCACGAACGTTGCAAAGAGCTTCTACGTTCATGAAAGTCGATCTGACGCCTCTTACTGATTGCCGGCACGCACGGGCAGGCACCGCGTGAACGGCCCTGCTGATACCGCCAAACGACGCAAGGCGGAGGAAGGCTCGCACGTAGCCTCCACGCCCGCTCCGACGAGCCATTCGCCGGCCGCCCCCGGCTCGCCCTCGGCCCCGCAGCCAGCGGGTGATGCGCCGGCGCATACGTTGCTGCCGACCCTCCCGGAAATGATCGACCGGTCGCGCTCGCTTATCGAGGAACGTGGCGAGGTCGTCGTTATCTATTTTCACTTCGTTCGCTATTCCAAGATCGAGGAGCTGTACGGCTGGGAGAAGCTCGACGCGGTGCTGGAAACGACGGCGGAGACGATCAAGGAGTACCTGGCGCGCGGCACCTTCAAGTCCTCGCGAGCGATGGTCAGCTTCACCAACGACGACAACTTCGTCTTCTTCCACGTGCCTGCGGTGGGTGTCCCAGCCGCGACCGAGCAGGAAATAACCGACTTGGTGCGCGGTCTCGAGCAATACGTGTCCGACCGCATCGTGAAGGATCACGGTGAAGAGGTTGCAGCGCTGTTCGACATCTATGCCGGCCGCGCGCATGTGTACTACAATCCCAAGGTGCGCGTCGAGCGCCTGATCTACCGCGCCATTCGCGAAGCGGCCAACGCCGCGCGCGGAGTGGAGGAGCGCGAGCAATCCCGCAAGGTAGATGAGTTGCGGCAGAGCCTGCGCGAACGGGCGGTGTATGTGGACTACCACCCGATCGTGGTAACAGAGACGCGCGAGATTTACGGCTACGAGGCGCTCGCGCGAGGCGTGCTGCGCGCGCTGCGGAGTCCCGAGATCATGTTCGAGGTCGCGGCGCAGGCAGACCTCGTATGGGAGCTGAGCCGGTTGTGCCGCGGGCGCGCGATCGAGGGGATGGAGACGCGCCTCTCACCAGGGCAGTTGCTCTTTCTCAACGTGGATCCGCATGACTTCACGGATCCGGAATTCACCGAGCACTCTGTTTCGGAGCCCAATCGCGTCGTCCTCGAGATCACCGAGCGCACGGCCATCAAGGACTATCCAAAGTTCCGGAAGCGCCTTGCGGCATTCCGCGAGCGCGGATTCCGCTTCGCGGTCGACGATGCCGGGAGTGGCTACGCGGGGCTTGGCTCGATCGCGAACCTCGAACCCGACTACATCAAGCTCGACATCTCGCTGATCAACTGCATCGACACGAACTACATCAAGCAGAATCTCGTGGAGAACATGGTGCGGTTCGCGAACGACCAGGGCGCGAAGGTGATCGCGGAAGGCGTCGAGCGCGCCGAGGAGTTCGAGGCGGTGCGCGACCTGGGCGTTCATCTGGTGCAAGGGTTCTTCCTGCACACGCCGTCAGGATTGAAGCGGTAGGCACCGATGTGGCGATGTGGCGATGTGGCGATGTGGCGATGTGGACCACTGGCCGAAAGAAGCACAGGTAAAAACAGATAGGTATTCGCCGACCGCAGGCGTGGAGGGTAATGTCCGCGTCCGTCCGCTTGTGTCCGCGCGCGTCCGCGTTGTCCCATCCCGACCCTACCGCGATACTCGCGCGGCGGCGATCTCTGCGTGACCCTCTTTCAACAGCCCGCTACCGAAGCAGGGACTCTACGATGCGGGCGGATCGCTCGGTGGCGCCGAGGCCTGAAGCTACCAGCTCCCGCGCGGCGGCACCCGCAATGTCATGCTCGCTGTGGTCGTAGAGCCAGGACTCCAGCACCATGCGCAGTTGCGCCGTTGAGCTGACCGTCCGCGCCCCCCCGGCGTTCATCAGCAAGCGCGCATCGCGCGCAGCGTGATGTTGCGGTCCAAAGGCCACCGGAGCGCCGAAGGCGGCAGGCTCCAGGACTGAATGCAATCCTGCGGCGTGAAATCCGCCGCCCACGAATGCTGCCGTGGCGAGCGCATAGAGATCGCCGAGCACTCCGACGCGGTCGACGAGGATGATGTCGGCTCCCGCGACATCGGACGCACCGAGCCGTGCGAGCCGCGCGCCAATCGCCCCCGCCCAGGCTTCAACTGGCGCCAGGTGCGCGGTCGTCGGCTCGTGCGGCGCGATAACCAGTCGCGCATCGGGGTGTGCGCGCCGCAGCCCCTCCCACGCAGAGAAGAGGATCGTTTCGTCAGCCGGCCAGGTGGAGCCCGCCACCAGCGTCGGCCGCTCGCTACGCAGCGCGCGCACGAAAGGCGAGTCGTGCGCAGGCGTCACGCGCGCCCACACCTGGTCGTAGCGTGTGTCACCCGTGACCACCAGCGCCTCCGCGCGCACGCCTATCGACTCCAGCCGCTGCGCGTCGTCGTCGGAAACGGCGCCTACGCGTGCGAGACTCGCGTACGCGTCTCGCAGGAAGGCGCCTGAAAGCGCGCCCAGCCGCGAGGAGCCCGGCGCAACGGTGGCGCTCACCATCCCCAACGACACACCCGTGCGCGCCGACTCGCGACAGAGTTCGGGCCAGACATCCAGCTTGCTGAATACCAGCGCGTCCGGCCGGAGTGCGCGCAACGCGCGCGTGATGTCGCCGCTGACGTCGAAGGGCAGGTAATCCGCGAAGTCGACAGGCAGCGCATGCGCGAACCGCTCGGCGCTTGGCGAAAAGAAGGTGTAGGCCAACTGAAGTTCGGGGCGGTTCGAACGGAGCCAGTCGATAACCGGCTGCGCCTGCAGTCCTTCTCCGACCGAAGGCGCGTGCAGCCACACGAGTCGCCGCCCGCTGTCGCGGTGGGACGCCGACCAGTGTTCGTAGCGCTCGAGAAGGCCGCGCCGCGCCGTCATGGCGCGGACAAACTTGTTCCCGCTTCCGGAAGGCAGCATCGCCGTCACAAGGCGTGCCGCCTGGCCCGCGGCCGCGTACGACGCGCGGAGGAGAGTATTCA
>JBKJKH010000127.1:0-4569 GCA_046597595.1 Gemmatimonadaceae bacterium | reverse complement strand
CCATCCGAGCTGTTTCTATTCGTCCGGGATGTTCTCCGACTTCTTCTCCCGTCTTGGCGGGCAACCACTTGGCGCATTCGAGGTGGAGTGCCGCTCGACGGGTGCCGCGCGGTGCCGGTTTCTGCTCGGCTCACCCGAGACTCTGCAGCACGTCTATGGGAAGATGGTCGAGGGCATGGGCTACGAAGACGCGATCCTGCAGTCATAGGTCTTCGCGTCTGCGGGCATGCGGGCATGCGGGCATGCAGGCATGCGGGCATGCGGGAACTGCATTTTACTGCAGACGGCGCACAGGGCGCGGAGGTAAAAGCAAAATCACGGCAGCGCTGGCTCTCGCAACTCTCATTCGACCGGAGTTCCTCCGCGCCCTCTGCGGTTCAATGCTTTTGCCTGGTGAGACAGGTCTGGTGGTCAGGGTAGCGGGATGTACCTGGGATTCGGAAGCAGCGCGCCCTTGACGAGGACTTCGGTATCCCACGGCAGCACGATTTCCGATTCCGTGGCGAGCGCGTGAAAATCCGGCGTGTAACTGCCGGTCTTGAAGCCCACGGCGGTGCGGATTTCGCCGGCACCGGCTTCGACGACACTCGCGATCGCGAGCAGGAGCGTGTCTCCGGTATCGCAGGTTTCGTCGACGATCAGGACCCTCCGGCCCCGTACGGCGGTTGGAGCAGGGGCGAGCATGGCGGGGTCATCGCGTTCCGTCGCCGTGCGGAGGTGGCGGCTGACGAGGATCGAGTGGAATTCGCGGCCGAGGATGGCGGCGATGACGGCGCCGGGAACGACACCGGCGGTAGCGACCCCGAGAATGATCTCCGGGTCGTATTCCCGTGCCACGCGCAACGCGAGGACGCGCGAGAGCTCGCCAAACATAGGCCACTCGACCTGGAGCATGCCTTTCCCGGGCTCTGTCGCGCGCCGTGGTGACATGCCGGAAAGCTACGCCGTTGCTCGGTATCGCGCGACGGCGTAGCTTGTCTCGTTACGCGTTTTCCTCTCCTGCGTTCATTCCCCGAGCCGCCCCGCGCCCCGCATGTCCTGGTGGAGCCGCCTCACCGGCGGCAAGTCTGGCGCCGCATCGAACACCCAGCGGCTCGACTACCTGAGCGAGGCGCTCGCGCTTGAGCGTCAGGGTGACTACGACGCCGCCCTCACGTCGTACCGTCTCGCATTGCGCCAGAAACCCGACGACCATCGCGTGCTGCAGAACATGGCGATCGCATACTCGCGGACGGGTCGGCTCGAGGAGGCAGTGCGCTGCTACCGGCAGGCGCTGGAACTCCAGCCGGCGCTGTCCGGAGCGCACTATGGCCTCGCGTTTCTGCTCCTCAAGCGCGACGACCGCGCCGGGGCGGAAAAACACCTCGATGAGTTCCTCGCGTCTCCCCCGAAGGGCGATGAGGCGGACCGCTGGATCAAGCACGCGCGCACCACGCTCGAGACGCTGCGCGCCGGCGGCGCGGCAGGCACGACAGGCACCGACTGGCAGGAGATGGAACCCTAATGGGTGACGTCCTCGCGATCGTCAGCCAGAAGGGTGGTGTTGGCAAGACGACAACAGCGGTCAATCTCGCGGCGGCGTTCGCCAAGCGGGGGATGAAGACGCTCATCGTCGACACCGATCCGCAGGGATCCGTGCGGTATGGCGTCGGTCTCAAGCGCGGGCATCCCACGTATGGTTTTGCCGATTACCTGAGTGGCAAGCGCGCACTGCGCGACGTCATCCTGCCGACGGCGCTGCCGTGGATGCGGGTCATCCTTGCCGGCAGCGTGAGCGATGAGACGGACCAGCGCAGCTACCATGAGCAGGTCGAGACGACGCCGTTGATGGCCGAGCTTCTGGACACGGCTCGGGCGCGCTGCGACGTTGTGGTGGTGGACACGCCCCCGGGGCTTGGGACGATTGTCCAGCGTGTGCTCGCCGGCAGTGAACACGTCATTGTACCGCTGCAGGCGGAACCACTTGCGCTCCAGACAACACCGCAGATCCTGCGCGCCATTCAGGAGGTAGTGGGAATGAATCAGGACCTCACCCTTGATGGCATCCTGCTGACGATGGTCGAGCCGAACAGCTCGGCGAGCCAGCGCGTGGTGAAGTACGTCCGCTCCCATCTGCCGCAGAACATGGTGTTTGACATTGTCGTTCCGCGCACGGTGGCAGCGGCCGACGCGTTCGCGGCGGGCCAGCCCGTGGTGCTGCGCGATCCCGCCGATGCTGCGGCGCAGGCATACGTGAACCTCGTTTCGCGGCTCGCGGACCGGTTCGCCTGATGCGCCATCGCCTGCGACCGTTCGCGCTGCTTGCATCGACCGTCGCTGCGTTCGTCGTCGCGTGCATCGACCTGAACACGGGCATAGACTCGGCGTCATTGAGTTTTTCGCGGGTCCCTGCACCGTCGGTCGTCGTCGGCGATACGATGCGCGACACCTCCGGTCTCGTGGCGCCCCTCTCCGCCATCGTGACGGGGAATCGCGCCGTGCGGTTCGTCCCGCTCGACACGAACATTCGCATCGACAGCAACGGCGTCCTCACTGCACGGAGTCGCGATACGTCTGCTACCGCCACCAACGTCGTGCGGTTCGTTGCCGACGCCGGCGGCACGCTGCAGACACCACCGCAAATGCTCGTCGTGACCGTTCGCCCTGACCAGATCGTGGCACATGGCGGCGCCGTGACAGCTCTCGCGTACGTCCCCACGGCCACCGGGACGGTGGCTGACTCCGCCAACCGGTCGGCGGAACTGCAGGTGCGCCTGCGACACTTCTTCACCGCGGGTGAAGCGGGAGCCGTCGCGCGTGACACCGTCGTCAAGTCGTACGTCGTCCGCTTCGAGATCATTTCCCGCGCGGGTGCAATCGCGGACTCGGTGATGCTCGTAAGCGACCTGGGAAATCCGATGCCGCTCGATACGACCAACGGGTCCGGGGTAGCGGCGCGACGCATCAGGCTGTATCCCAAAATCACGGCGACGGAGAATGATTCGGTCGTCGTGCTGGCGCGCGTGTCGTACCGAGGTGCCAACGTATCGGGGAGCCCGCTGCGAATCGTCCTGCCGCTCCGGAAGCGCTGACGACGCACTGCGGCATACTTGCGAGAGGCCGATCCTAACGAGGAGTCGTGGCATGGCGTCGAACATCGAGAGCTCGAGCACGGCGTACGCGCCACCGCAGAGCCAGGGTGGTGAAGTGCGGGCGCAGGCATCGGGTGGGTTGCGTCCCGGTCCACCGGGAACGCTGAATCAGCTGTTCTTCGAGGCGATCAAGTACGATCGCCCGGACGCACTGCAGGCGAAGGTCGACGGCAAGTTCCAGCCGATTTCACACAGCATGCTGCAGACCCGCGTCCGCCACGTCGCGCTCGGCCTGCGCGACCTTGGCATCGAGCCGGGCGCGCGCGTCGGGCTGTTGAGTGAAAATCGCCCCGAATGGGCTATCGCCGACTATGCGTGCCTGACGGCCTGCTACGCGGATGTGCCGATCTACCCGACGCTGCCTGCGGAGCAGGTCCCCCACATCCTCAACGATTCCGGCGCGGTCGCACTCTTCGTGTCGACAGCGGATCAGGTTGCAAAGGTTGCGGGGATCCGCGCGCAGGCGCCGGCGTTGCAGCACGTCATCAGCTTCGTGTCTCCTGCACCCGCGGGCGCGGACATGACGCTGGCGGAACTGGAGGCGCGCGGAGAGAAAGTGGATTCCGCTGAACGCACACAGCGGTGGCACACCGAGGCGATGGCCGTGAAGCCCGACGCGCTCGCGACGATCATCTACACGTCAGGCACAACGGGCGCGCCGAAGGGCGTCATGCTCACGCATGACAACATCTACTCGAACGTGCAGTCGGCGCGCCTGGGCGTGCCGTTCGTGAGCCACGATACCGCACTGAGTTTCCTCCCGCTTTCGCACATTTTCGAGCGGATGGGGGGCCACTACATGATGCTTGCCGTGGGCTGTTCGATTGCGTACGCGGAGTCGATCGAGTCGGTGCCCATCAACATGCAGGAGATCCGGCCAACGATCGTGCAGTCCGTCCCGCGGCTGTACGAGAAGATGTACGCGCGGGTGCTCGAGAATGCGCTCTCCGGGGGCGGCGTCAAGAAGCGCATCTTCTTCTGGGCGCGCGAGGTTGCCGATCAGTGGGCCTCGGAAAAGCTTGCCGGCCGGGAGCCGGGCGGTTTTCTCGCCTGGAAATATTCCGTTGCGCAGAAGCTCGTCTTCTCCAAGATCAAGGCGCGCATGGGCGGCCGGCTGCGATATTTTGTCAGCGGTGGCGCGCCCCTCGCGCCGGAGATCGCCAAGTTCTTCTATGCGGCTGGATTGACCATTCTCGAAGGCTATGGCCTCACCGAGACATCCCCCGTCATCGCCGTCAATACGCCACAGAAATTCCGCGTCGGCACCGTCGGGCATCCCATCGCCGGGGTTGAAGTCGCGATCGCATCAGATGGAGAGATCCTGACGCGTGGGCCGAACGTAATGGCTGGCTATTACAATCGGCCCGACGCCACGGCCGAGGCCATTGATGCGGAGGGCTGGTTCCACACCGGGGACATTGGTGAGATCCGCGATGGA
>JBKJKH010000287.1:0-3500 GCA_046597595.1 Gemmatimonadaceae bacterium | reverse complement strand
CACGCCGGCCCCTTCTGCACCGATGGGCATGATGACGCCGCCCACGTCCGCGATGGCACCGGAGGCTGTCACGACACCGCTGCCGCCGAGAATCTGGATCAACACCGGTTCATCGGCGCGCGTGCTTGCAGGCGCTGAAGTCGCGGTGCCCGATCGTGAGACGCTCACCGATGTGCTCGGCGCATCACATGGCCTGCTCGTAACCCGTGTCCTCGAAGGGTCGCCTGCCGAGCGAGCAGGACTGCGCAGCTTCGACGTGATCATGTATGCGGACGGTGAGAAGCTTTTGTCGCCAGGTGGGTTGGCGAAAGCGATGGCCGACGCGGATGAGCGCGACGAGTTGAAGCTGGGCGTGTGGCGCAAGCGGAAGCTCGTCAATGTCACGCTCAGGTGGACGAACGCCCGGGAGTAGGAAATCGTTCCGGAACGATGACAGGAAGGGCGGGTCGCACTGGCGGCCCGCCCTTTCACTTGGCATCCTTCGCGGCCACGAGCCACAACCGCAGGAGTTGCATGGACGAGAAAGTCATCGCCGCATCGAAAAAGGCATTCCCCCCCGATCAGCCGGGGATCACGCTGGGCGCAATCCAGCATGACGGCACGGTGAATCCGGAGCCGACTGCGCGCATCCCGCTGGCCATGATGAACCGGCATGGCCTGATTGCCGGTGCGACCGGGACGGGCAAGACCAAGTCGCTCCAGCTCATGGCGGAGCAGCTGTCGCGGGCGGGCGTGCCGTGTTTTCTCGCCGACGTGAAGGGCGATGTTTCGGGCATCGGTGCGCCTGGTGAGGCATCGCCCAAAGTGACGCAGCGCGTTTCGGAGACGGGCTCGCAATGGACGCCGACGTCCTTCCCCATCGAGTTGTTGAGCCTCACCGGTGCGCTGGGTGCGCAATTGCGCGCGACCGTTTCATCGTTCGGTCCGCTGCTGCTCGCCAAGGTGCTCGGACTGAACGAAACGCAGTCTTCGGTTCTCGCGATGGTGTTCAAGTTTGCCGATGACCGCGGACTATTGCTGCTGGACTTCAGCGACCTGCGTGCGGTCCTCCAGCATCTCTCCGGAGAGGGCGCGGGTGAGCTCGCGAACTACGGCGGGATGTCGAAGCAGACCGTGGGCGTGCTCCTCCGGGAGATGGTGGAGCTGGAGCAACAGGGAGCGGGCGCATTTTTCGGCGAACCGGAGTTCGATCTGGATGACCTCATGCAGGTTTCGCAGGACGGGCGCGGCGTGATCAGCGTCCTGGAGTTGCGCGATGTCCAGGAGAAACCCGCGCTCTGGTCGACCTTCATGATGTGGATGCTGGCGCGCCTGTACGCGACGCTGCCGGAGGCGGGCGATCTCGACAAGCCGAAGCTCGTGTTCTTCTTCGATGAGGCGCACCTGCTCTTCGCGGACTCGAGCAAGGCGTTTCGCGAGCAGGTGGAGCAGGTCGTCCGGCTGGTGCGCTCGAAGGGCGTCGGCGTCTTTTTCGTTACGCAGAGCCCCAAGGACGTGCCTGCGGACATCCTCGCCCAGCTTGGGAACCGCGTCCAGCACGCGCTCCGGGCCTTCACCCCGGATGACGAGACGGCGCTGCGCGCTGCGGCGCGCACATTTCCGAAGACCACGTTTTACGATATCGAGGAGTCACTGACGACCCTGGGAATCGGTGAGGCGCTCGTCACCGTGCTCAACGAAAATGGTGCTCCTACGCCGCCGTTTGCGGTGCGCATGATTCCGCCACAGTCGCGCATGGGGCCGTTGACCGACGCGGAGCTTCAACAGCGGATGGCGTCGTCGCAGCAGGTGAAGGAATACGCGGAACCCCTGGACCGCGAGAGCGCGCGCGAGATGCTTGCCGCGCGCGTTGCTCCCGCGACTGCGGCCGTTCAGGCCGAGAGTGCGAAGGCTGCCGCCAGTCGCGCACCGACGCAGGAGAAAGGCATACTCGACTCCGCGATCGCGAAGATGGCGATCAGTACGGTCACCCGCACGGCGATGGGCATGATCACCCGGGAACTCATGGGGACGTTGCTCGGCAGGTCACCCCGGCGCAGGCGCCGTTAGGCGATGCCGGCGGTTGGCTCGAACGTCCTCCGCAAGGACGGACGCGACAAGGCGAGTGGTGCCGCGAAGTACGCGGATGACCTCGCGTTTCCCGGCATGCTCCATGGGCGAACCATCCGTTCGACGATCCCGCGCGGCACCATCATGGCGGTCCGTTTCACTTCGGACCCCACGGGATTCACGATCGCGGACTGGCGCGACATCCCGTCCACGGGCAAGAACGTCATCGCCCTCATCGAGGGCGACCAGCCGGCGCTCGTTGAGCGCGATGTGCGGCACATGGCGGAGCCTGTCCTGCTCATCGCACACAAAGATCGCGAACTGCTCGAAGCAGCGTGTGTCGAGATCGAATATGCGGCACTCCCTCCGGTCTTCGATCCACTCGAGTCGGACGTTGCGCTCAAGCGCCTGCTCATCGAGAAGGGGGATGTCACCTCGGCGCTGCAACGCGCGGACATTATCGTGGAGGGCGAGTACCGGACAGGATCGCAGGAGCACGTGTACATCGAGCCGAACATCATCATCGCGGTTCCCGAGGGCGATGGCATCACGCTCTATGGCTCCATCCAATGTCCGTTCTATGTGCAGAAGGCGATGCGCTCACTCCTCGGCTGGCCCGATTCGCGCATCCGCGTGGTCCAGACGGAGACCGGCGGAGGATTTGGCGGAAAGGAGGAATACCCGTCGATGCTGGCCGCGCACGCCGCAATTCTCGCGATCAAGGCACAACGGCCGGTGAAGATCCTCTACGATCGAACCGAGGACATGCTGGCGACAACGAAACGTCATCCGTCGATCGTGCGGCATCGCACCGGGGTGACGAAAAACGGTACGCTCGTCGCCATGGATATCGAGGTCATTCTCGATGGTGGCGCGTACGTCACGCTGAGCCCCGTCGTGTTGTCGCGTGGCTGCATCCACGCCGCCGGCCCCTATCGCTGCGCGCACACCCGCATCACCGGCCGCGCGATGATGACGCACACGCCGCCGAACGGCGCATTTCGCGGGTTCGGCGCGCCGCAAACACAGTTTGCAATGGAGGTCCACATGGACCGCATTGCGGAAGCACTGAATCTCGACCCCCTGACCATCCGCCAGAAAAATGCGCTGCGGGCCGGTGACACCACGGCCACGGGACAGGTCATGCAGGCGGATTGCACCGCGCGCGAGACGCTCAAGCGCGCCGCCCAGCGTACGGCATTCCGCCGCAAGTGGCGCGACTGGCGTGGGACAAACAAGGGCATCGGCATCGCGCTCTTCTTTCACGGCTCGGGATTCACGGGGGCGGGCGAGGTGAACCTCGCATCGCAGGCTTCCCTCGAAGCAACTCCGGATTGTGTGCGCATCCTCGTGGCGAGCACGGAGATTGGCCAGGGCACGCGGACGATGCACAGCCAGATTGTCGCGGACGCGCTGGGTATCGACTACGAGCACGTGATGCCGGTCATTCC
>JBKJKH010000148.1:0-6129 GCA_046597595.1 Gemmatimonadaceae bacterium | reverse complement strand
CATCTCCCGCGCACTCCAGTACGTGCACGTTTCAGGCTCAGCCTCCGCTGCTGCGAAGGTGAGCATCGTGCCCGGTACGACTTTGTGCACCCCGGCGTAGATCGAATGGGGCGCGGGGATGTAGTTGTAGCGAAAGAGGAGCGACAGCGCGCCACGATCAACGACCGGAGCGAATCCTGGCGCCGATCGGACAGCCTTCAACTCGGACCCGAACACCAACGACGTCCCCGCGCGCCCGTAATACAGCGGCTTTTCACCAAGCCGGTCGCGCACAAGATGCAGGCGCCGTTCCGACCGGTCCCAGACCGCGAGCGCGAACATTCCTGCAAACCGCTGGAGCGCGGGTAGGAGCCCCCATGCCTCAAACGCCGCCAGCATGACCTCCGTATCGCTATGCCCGCGGAACCGCACGCCTGTCGCGCGCAATTCCGCAGCGATTTCCTCGAAGTTGTAGATCTCGCCGTTATACACCATGACGAAACGCCCCCCTGCCGACGCCATGGGCTGATGCCCTTCGGGGGTCAAATCAAGGATTGCCAGACGGCGATGGCCAAGGGCAATGCCCGCGTCGCCATCCAGCCACACTCCCGCATCGTCCGGCCCGCGATGCCGGATGCACTCGGTCATCTGCCGCAGCGATGTCTCCGCATCCCGCGCCAGGCCGCCGCGCGCCCAGAATCCCGTGATCCCGCACATCGTCAGGCTTCCCAACAGGAAGGCAGCACTACTTGCGAGCGGTCAGGATGATGCCTGCGCCCTGTCGGTCGAGCTCGATGGTCCGAAAGCCCAGTCCACGAAACAGGAAGTCCAGTTCGCGTTCCGTAAAATTGAAGATGGGGCAGCTGTTGATCCACTCGTAGCGCACCTTGCGGGCGGGACCCTTGAACCAGTCCCACACGGGGAACGACGCCACGACCGAGCCCGTCGTGAGCGCGGCAATTTTCTGCACGAAGGGCACGGGATCCTCGATGTAGTCGAAAAAGCCCACAGCAACGGTGACGTCAAATGGCCCCTCGACGGGCGCGGTGAGAAAATCACCGCCGACGAGCCCCACTTTTCCACTGTACGCCGCGAGACGCTCGCGCGCGAGATTGAGCATGGGCTCGGAAAAGTCCACGCCAACGTACGAGCTCGCACCGGCCTTCAGGAGTTCTTCTGCGACACGCCCGGAACCGCACCCTACGTCGAGCACACGCGGGGCGCCGTGCCGCGCAACCTCCGCGGCGGCGACGGCGCGCCGGTAGAACAGGTTCGGGCGCACCAGCTTCTGGATGAGCCCTTCGCCGTCGTCGCCGGCTCCGCGTTCGTAGAGGCTATCGAACGAGAACGCCTTCTCGCGAAAGTGTTGCTGGACGAGGTCGCGTACTGATTCTGGCAAGGTAAGAACCGTATGGAAGAAGAGTGAAGCTTCCGGCAATGCTGCGCAGCCGGCGCGCAACCAGCGCACGCCCCGGGTTATATCGAAGTCGCTGCCACGCGGCACCCGCGCGCTGTCCAATCGTCTCACTCGGAATCGCCGTCGGCTTCAGCGCAGCGGGACCGAATTCATAAGGATGAAAATACAGCGCCGCCGGTGCGGCGGCTGAAAGCTCCCGCAGCGCGCGCGCCAGCACCGCCTTCGGCAGCACACGCCAATAGCTCCCACCGCCTACCGGGAGTCGCATGCCACCAAGCCGCACGGTGGGCATGGGCACTTCCCACAGTTCGCGTCCCGACGGCAGCCGCATCACAAATGGCGCGCTCGAAACCGGTGCAATCGACCCGGAATGCCCCCGCGAATCAAATTGACTCGAGTCGTATGTGAAGCCCAGATCGCAGAGGGTTTCCAGGGCGTGCACGCAGCTGCGCGTAAGTGAATACATTGGCGCACGGTACCCGGTTGGGCGCTTGCCCGTAATGCGCTCGATCACCTCAACGCCCGCCTGAAGGTCGTCGCGAAACACCTCCGGTGACTGGGCGTACACGGCCTCATGCGCGAATCCGTGCGACGCGACCTCGTGCCCCCGCGCTACGATCTCCGCCACGAGAGAGGGATAGTTCTTCGCGGTCATCCCCAGGACGAAAAACGTGGCGCTCACTCCAAGGCTTTCGAACAGCGCCATCAGCGCCTCGACCTGCCCAGGGAATGCCTTATTGGCCGTGTCCCATGAGGGATGCCCGAGAAGCCGGTCAACAATCTGGTTCCAGTCCTCGAAGTCGATGCTGAGCAGCAGGGACGACGCGGCTCGCGGCGTCATCGACAGGAGAGGTTCGAGATACGAAAACCGGAAAAAGAAGAAAGGCGCGACGATGGCAGTCGTCGCGCCGAGGGAGGGCACCATGGAGGGCACCTAGGTGCTGACGGCCTATGAACTTAGCTCATTACCTGGCGCAGGGTCAAGACCGATCACGGCGCCAGCGGATTCCAGCCGCCCGCGGAGCGCACGGTCCATCCGCGCGCGCACGATGAGGTCGGTGCCATCCGTCCGCTGGCCGAATACCTCAGCCCCGCGATGGAGCTCCGCGAGCATCCGGCCGTCCTGCGCGGGAAAGCGCACCTCGACCATCGGCCGCGACGCCCGCGTCGCGCTCAGGAGTGACCGTCGCAGGGGCTCTACGCCTTCCGGCGCAACAGCACTCACGAACACGGAATTCGGGAGAAGATTTTCCATCCGTTCGCGCAGTGCAGCGATCGACTCGGCCGGCAGGACGTCAATCTTGTTGAACACGTACAGGACAGGAATCCCTTCCGCGCCAAGCTCCCGCAGCACTTCGAGCACGACCTGGCGCTGCTCTTCCCACTGGGGATGGCTGGCGTCGATCACGTGGAGCAGCAGGTTCGCATCACGTACTTCTTCGAGGGTCGCACGAAACGAGGCGACCAGGTTGTGCGGCAGCTTGCGAATAAATCCGACGGTATCCGTCAGCAGCACCGACGACCGGCCGGCCCCGACATCCACTTCGCGCGTGAGCGGATCGAGCGTGGCGAACAACCGGTCTTCCACAAAGATGTCGGCGGCGCCGGACAGCGCGCGGAGCACCGATGACTTTCCGGCGTTGGTATAGCCCACGAGCGCGGCCTTGAACTCTGACTGCCGGGACTGCCGCTGTACATGGCGCGAGCGCTCGACATCGCCGAGCCGCTCCTTGAGGATCTTGATGCGATGCTTGATGAGCCGGCGATCGGTCTCCAGCTGGGTTTCGCCTGGCCCGCGCACACCGATACCGCCGCGGAACTTCTCGAGATGCGTCCACATGCGCGTGAGTCGCGGCAGCATGTACTCGAGCTGCGCGAGCTCCACCTGCATCTTCGCTTCCGACGAACGCGCACGCGTGGCAAAAATATCGAGAATGAGCTCGGCGCGATCGATCACGCGCCGGCCGACTGCATCTTCGATGTTCTTGCCCTGCGCTGGCGAAAGCTCGTCGTCGAAGACGACCAGCGACGCGTCCTCGCGGTCGAGCATCTCACGCAGCTCCTCGACCTTCCCCTTCCCCAGATACGTCTTGGGGTGCGGGCGGTCGAGCTGTTGCGTCAACTGCCCGACGACACGCGCACCGGCGGTGTCCGCGAGCCGCTCGAGTTCCGAGAGGTGTTCCTCGACGCGGTGGCGCTCCGTTGACCGCTTGAGTGGCGCCCCGACCAACACCGCCCGTTCGACGGGCGGTGTCAGCGAAATGAAATCACGCGAGATGTGGCGAGCTCCTTAGCGGCGTGACATCGGCGAGAAGCGACCGCGTGTCGAGTACGGGCGCGTGAAGTTCCCCACCGGCGTGCCGACCGTGAGGTCACCGGCGACGCGGTAGTCCACCGAGCCCCGGCTCATCAACTCGCGTCCTGCGGCGCCAATGCCGGCGTACGTGAAGCTGACCGGCAGGCGAACGATGGTGGAGTCCTTTTCCTGCACCGTGATCCTGTCAGTGAACTCGCCCGTCGCGAGCTGCGTTGCGCTGTCCATCATCACGCGATACGTCAACTTCGTCGCGTCGAGCCGGTAGCCATTCGGGTTGTACACGCTCAGCACGACATCGACCGACCCGCCACTCAGGCCGAGTGCGGTCACATTGACGTCGCGCAGATTGACGGTCGGCTCAGCGAAGCCGGCCTTGCCAAGGGAGGCGCACGCGGACACTGCAACAACCGCGGCCGTAGCGATCAGGGTTCTCGTCATTTTCATCGTAGCGGTCCTCGTTCGACCGGGTTCGCGTTATCGTCGGCGGTTCCGACGGAATGTAGCAAAGCCCGCCTTGCTGCGCGCACCCTGCTGTCCGGTGGTACCCCGCCTCGTCGCCGTGTTCCGGACGGGTACGCCTGGACCGTGCAACCTGCGGGCCGGATTAGTTTTCCGCCCATGCCGCCGCGACGCCCCACGGACCAGGGGAACTCCCTGTTTGCGAATGCCCGCCGCACGCAGCCGCTCGCGGCACGCATGCGCCCCCGCTCACTCGAAGAGTTTGCGGGGCAGGACCATCTCCTCTCGGCAGGTCGCCCGCTACGGAGCGCCATCGAGCAGGGCGCACCCGGCTCCATCCTTCTCTGGGGCCCACCGGGGACGGGCAAGACCACGCTCGCCCACCTCATCGCCGCGACCACGCATTCCGCATTCGTCCCCTTCAGCGCGGTCTCCGAAGGCGTGCCGCGCATGCGCGAGATCATCACCGCCGCGCGCGAGCGGATCGCAGCCGGTGGCACGCGGACGATCCTCTTCATTGATGAGATCCACCGCCTCAACAAGGCACAGCAGGACTTCCTGCTTCCGGCCGCGGAAGAAGGCACTGTCGTACTTGTCGGGGCAACGACAGAGAATCCGAGTTTCGAGGTGATTGGCGCGCTCCTCTCGCGCACACGGGTTTTCGTATTGAAGCCTCTGGGCGGAGAGGTCATTGCCGTGCTGCTCAGGAGAGCGCTCGCCGACGCTGAACGCGGACTCGGCGACCTGCGGCTCGCCGCGGACGACGATGCGATCGAGTTCATCGCGACATCGGCCGATGGCGACGCGCGCCGCGCGCTTACGATTCTCGAGGCCGCGGCCGCACATGTCGGCGCGGACGGTCGTATCACCGGCGACGTCGCCGTGGAGGCGCTCCAGCACCGGCCCGCGCGGCACGACAAGGGCGGCGAAGAACACTTCAACATGCTCTCCGCCTATCACAAGTCGCTGCGCGGCAGTGATCCGCAAGGCGCGCTGTACTGGATGGCGCGGATGCTCGAAGGGGGCGAGGATCCCATGACGATCTTCCGGCGCGCCATTGCCATGGCGGCGGAAGATGTGGGACTGGCCGATCCACGCGCGCTGCTGATCGCCGTTGCCGCGCGTGATGCGTTTCACATGCTCGGACCACCGGAGGGGTTTCTGCCGCTCACGGAGATGACGGTGTACCTCGCGACGGCACCGAAGTCCAACAGCGCCAAGGTGGCACTTCAGGGCGCGCTCGACGCCGCACGACGCACCCCCGCGGCGGAGGTGCCGCTCCACATTCGCAATGCCCCCACCGCGCTCATGCAGGCACTCGGCTACAATGCCGGCTATCGCTATGCGCATGACTTCGAGGGCGGTTACGCGCCGCAGGACTACCTCCCCGACGAACTCCGCGACGTGGTCCTGTATGAGCCAGGCGCCCTCGGGTACGAGAAGGAAATCGCGAAACGTCTCGCCTGGTGGCAGGCGCGCAAGGCGAGGGAAGGCGCCGAGCCGGGGGCAGGCTCAGTCGAAGACGAGCGCCCGGGCGACGAGGAACGCGCCCGCCCCGGCGAAGAACGCTAGCGCGCCGCGCGCCGTTCGCCTGGCCTGTACCTCAGGCACGAGGTTGGACGCCGCGACGTAGAGCGTGACGCCCGCAGCGAGCGGCAGCCCGATCGCCGCCAGGCCGCTCCAGACGTCGGTGAGCAAGGTGCCGGCGATCGTTGCCACGCCTAACGCCGCCGCCGCACCGAGGGCGCGCGCACGGCCCGCTCCGGCGGCGAGAAAGAGGCTCGAGATCGCGAGGCCCTCGGGCAGCTTGTGCAGCAGCACGGCGGCAAAGACCAGCAGTCCGAGTTCCCTGCCCACCTGAAAACCACTGGCGATCGCCACGCCGTCCACGACGGTGTGCAGCAGCAATCCCGCCAATGCACCGACGCTCACGACTTTCGTGACCGCGTGGGTCTCC
>JBKJKH010000072.1:0-6287 GCA_046597595.1 Gemmatimonadaceae bacterium | reverse complement strand
GGGTCGAGTTGCGCATAGGGATTGAGCGACCCCGTGCGCCCCACATTGACGCCAATGCCGATCAACCGCGTCTCCGCGATGTCGGGCGCGAACTTCCGTGCGATGGCATAGCGCGGCTCCCGCCCCCCAACGATGCCGAGGTCGGGCCAGAGCGCGAGCTGGTCCACCTTGATGACTGCACCGTCGATGGCAAAGTCGAGTTGCGCGCGCGTGTGCGTCTCAATCTCATGCACCCATGCGTGCACATCGGCGATCGTCGCGCACTGGCGACGATTGGGCGCAACGGGCACTCCCCATGACGTGAGCAGGTCGAGCAACTCGGACTGACACTTCACGGCGGGCGGACGGTCGCCAGGAAGGGCGATCGCGTAGCCGTAGAACCGCAACGGGCGCTGCGCGCTCACGGCCGGGTCGAGCTGCCGCAATGCGCCGGCAGCCGAGTTGCGCGGATTTGCGAAGACTGGCTCCCCGGCACGCACGCGCTCCGCGTTCATCTTCTCGAAACGGCTGAAGGGCATGTACACCTCGCCGCGTATCTCCATGAGTGGGGGATGCGCGCTCCCACGCAGCCTGAGCGGAATCTCGCGGATCGTGCGCAGGTTGGCCGTCACGTTTTCGCCGATGCTGCCGTTCCCGCGCGTCGTGCCCGTCTCGAGCACGCCGTCACGGTACGTAAGACTCACCGCCGCACCGTCGATCTTGAGCTCGCACTGGTAGCCTGACGCACGCACGCTCGCGCCGGCAAGCCGCACCAGTCGCTCCTCCCACGCTTCCAGCTCGGTGTCATCGAACGCATTGCCGAGGGAGAGCATGGGGACGAGGTGGGTGTGTTTCGCGAGCTGGCTCTGGGGTTCGGCACCAACGCGCAGCGTCGGCGAATCCGCAGTGCGAAGTTCGGGATGCGCCGTTTCGAGAGTGCCAAGCTCTCGAAAGAGCGCGTCGTACTCGCGGTCCGAGAGCGCCGGGCGGTCGAGCACGTAGTAGTCGTGGTTCGCGCGCTCGAGCTGCTCCCTCAGGCTCGCGGCGCGGGCGGAGAGCGCGTCGAGGTCAGGCATGCCGGCTGCGCGCGGACCTACTCGGCCGGGCCCGCGCCCCCGTCACCGACCTTGGAACCGCCCGCGAGGTAATTCTCGACGAACAGCAGCCCGCTCTCGCCCGCGCGCGTCACCATGCGCAGCAGTGTGTCCATAGACGACATCTCCTCGAGCTGTTCCTTCATGAACCAGTCGAGAAAATTCTTCGAGATGTGGTCGTTTTCCTTGATGGCCGTGTCCATCAGGGCGTTGATCTGCTTGGTGACCGTCACTTCCCAATCGCGGGCCTTCCGGACCGCTTCCTCGGCGGACTTGAAGGTGACCTGGGGGGCGGCGATTGCCGGAATCACCACCTCTCCGTCCGCATCGAGCAGGTACCGCACGAATCGCATTGCATGAGCACGCTCTTCGTCGGATTGCGTGAAGAAATGCCGGGCGAGCATTGGCAACCCTTCTCCGTCGAAGTATGCGGCGATCTGTACGTACTGCATCGAGGCGCCGAATTCATTGCCCACCTGCTCATTCAGCGCGCCAATCATCTTGCGTGAAATCAACATGCAATAGTCCGTAGTCGGAGTTCGTGATTCTGAGACAGCCCTATCCCTTCGCTTCCTCAGCAATGACCTTCATCGCCACGCCCACGAGTCGTTCCAGTTCTTCATCCGACGCTTTGGGGAGCATCGTCTCGGCCCACGCGTGTTCTTCCGCGGCGGCGTAGCGGTCCAGCATCCGGCGCAGGAAGGCCAGCAGTGCCACCCGCTCGAGGTCCGCGGTGCGCGTGGAGCTCGTCTTCGCTTCGGTGGCGCTCACGAGCGCCTCGAAGCGGTGCGCATTGCGCAGCGCCTTCGCGGTGAGCGTCGCGATGACCTGGCAGAAGCGGACGTCGCGTTCCGAGAATGGAGGCGATTCGCGCTCGGTGCGCATGAAAATCGCGCCGATGACCGTGTCCTGCCAGCGGATCGGCACGACGATGATGGAGCGCACGTTGCGTTGTTCCAGCTCGCGGCGGATGCCAAGCAGCGATGGCTCGGTCGCGGCGTCGGGGATGAAGACTGTTTCTCCGGAATCAAACGCGCGCTTGATCTCGGGATAGCGGTCGAGATCGACGAGCAGGTTGCGGATCGTCGGGTCTTCATAGCTGGCGACGAGGCGGACCTCACTGGACCGTCCGGTGCCCGAACCGCCGGCATTCCCCGAAAGAAAAATCGAGCACCGATCGAGCCCGAACGACTCGCCGAGCTTGCGCGAGATGCTTTGCAGGATGTCTACGAAGTGCAGCGAGCTGGAAATTTCCTGGAGGATGTCGACAACAGCGACCAGGTGGTCACGCTCGCGCTGCAGCTCCGTGATCTTCGCTTCGAGCCGGGCGATCGTCGCGGGGGAGGTGTTGCTCGCCTCCTCCATCGGTGGCGCTTCGGTCTGCGGGCTGTTCTCCATGCTCGGGGCTCGGCGCGGTGGTGTGCGCGGTGAACTCGGGGCTGGCGTAGCGGACGACGCGGTTCCGTCCCGTTTCCTTCGCCACATAGAGCGCGTCGTCCGCCGCCTTTACCAGCGCATCCTCCGACTCGACCTGGGGGAAGGGATACGATCCCACGCCCGCACTGATCGTCCGGTTGATCGACGTCTCTTCGAGGGTGAATGTATGCGCCTCAACCGCGTGGCGCACCCTCTCCGCGAACGTCACGGCCGCGTCAATCACCGTTCCGGGCAGGAGAAGCATGAATTCCTCGCCGCCGTAGCGTCCAACGTGATCGATCTCACGGGCCTCGGTCTGGAGGATTTTGGCCAGCTGTCGCAGGACCTCATCGCCGGCCTGATGCCCGTACGTATCGTTCACGCTCTTGAAGCGGTCGAGATCGAACATGACGCATGACAGCGGTTCGCCGAGCCGTCGCGAATGCTCGAACATCTCCTCGAGGCGTTCCTCGAGATGCCGGCGATTGTCGAGCCCTGTGAGTGCATCCGTGCGTGAAATACTCAGGAGCTTGTCGTTCAATTCGATGAGCTCGCGTTCGCGCGCGGTCAGGGCATCCTGCAGGGCCTTGATGCGCAGCAGCGATTTGACCCTCGCCTCGAGCTCGGCGAAGTTGATCGGCTTGGTGATGTAGTCGTCGGCGCCGGCGTCCAGCCCCTCGACCTTGGATTCGGTCGTGTCGAGCGCCGTCTGCATGATGATGGGGATGAACGGCAGGTCGGGGTTCGACTTGATGCGTCGCGCGACCTCCATTCCATCCATTTTCGGCATCATGACGTCGAGCAGGATCAGATGCGGCTGGCACTCGGGGACGAGTTTGAGCGCTTCTTCACCATTCCGTGCATCGAAGACTTCGTAGCCCCGCGCCTCGAGCCGGGCACGCAGCAGTTCGACGTTGTCCTCGTGGTCGTCGGCGACGAGGATACGGCGGCGCGGAGGGGCCTCCTCCTTTCCGTCAGGCGTTTCTGGCGACATCGACTGGCCCGAGGAAGCGCTGCACCTCGGCCACGACGGCCCGGGGTTCACACGGCTTTGCGAGATAGCCGTCACACCCGACTTCCATCGCCTTTTCCCGGTCTGATGCCAGTGCATGCGCGGTCAGGGCGATAATGGGGATATCCATCGTCTCCGGGTCGTGCTTGAGGACCTGCGTCGCTTCCCAACCGTCGATGACGGGAATAGAGATGTCCATGAGAATGAGATCCGGCTTCAACTCACGAGCTTTGGCGATTCCCTCCTCACCGTTCAGTGCCTCCTGAACGTCGTACCCGAAGTGGCGCAGAATAGTGGAATAGACGATGCGGTTATCCTCATTGTCTTCGACGAGGAGAACCGTCTTGCCGCTGGACGTCATGTTTGCACCAGTCGCATGGGACGGTGAGCGAGCGAGGAACGTGACATGCTGATATTGGTCGACCGGCGACGCCACGTGGAGTCGCCTTGAGCAAGCCCGAGTAGCAAAAATCTTACCACATTTCCGCCCCGGAACCGAACGATGTCCTTTTCCAGCTCTTCCCCCCGATCCGGCATCACCAACGCGTCAGTCGCGCTGTCGACCGACGACGGATTGCCTGAAGTCGAGGCCCCCACTGGCTCGCCCTACGACGAAACGACCGATTGGGGGCGGGTTGGGACGCTGGCCGCCGGAATTGTCATCGGCGCCGTGATCGGTGCCGGCGCAGCGCTCCTCCTGGCCCCCCAGAGCGGACACGCAACGCGAAAGTCCATGGGGAGGGCAGTCCACCGCGGTCGCGACCGAGCTGGCGAGGCGTGGGATTCCCTCAGCGACGAGCTCTGGTGGCAGGCACGGCGCAAGAAGAAGGCGTTGCGCCGGGGCACCACTCGCACCGGGTGGATGTTCGAGGACCTGATCGAGAACATCGTTGGTCCTCTCCGCGGTCACGGCCGCCCGCGGCAGCACCAGGACGACAAGGACAACAACGACGACGCGTCACGCGGGCGGGTCGTCGTCGAAGAGGAGTAGCGCCTACAGCTTTTTCAACGTGGACTCAGCCTGCTTCTTGTAGATGGGATCCTTCGGATCAACATTCGCAAGCTTCCCGATCTGCTCGAGCTGGGCCTTTGCCTTCGTCTTTTCGCCGATATCCAGGAAGATGTCGGCGAGATCGACGCGGTGCACGATGCGCCATGGCTCGACGGCCACGGCTGTTTCCATGTATCGCACCGCCTCTTTCCAGCTCGCGGAATCGAACGTCTTGCCTCCGAGAAAATTTCTGGCGACGAAGCGAGTGAGGCCGTTGAGCCGCATGATCTCTGCGTTCCACACTCCCATGACGTGCAATGCTCCAGCGTGCTTCGCATCGATCTGCAACGCCGCCATCGCCTCGTCGCGGACGGCTGATCCATACTTGACGCGGTCACGCGGCCCGAGGCTGAGGGCGATGCGGCCGAGCGCACGCGAGAGGTGGAAGTGGCCATCGGCGCTGTCGGGATGTATCGCGACTGCGCGGCGTGCATGCGCTTCGCCCTTGCGATAGTACTGATTGCGGCGCTCCTTGTCCGTCTCCACTTCCCCGAGATCGATTTCTGAGCGCGACGCCTTGTACAACGCTTCGTAGTGTTTCGGCTCGAGCGCGATGACGGCCTCGTAATGCCTGAGCGCCGGCTCTGGCCGAACGGCCGCATACTCCTTGTCGCCGAGCGACATGTGTTCCGCAGCCCCTTGGGCGCCGGCGAACGCAGGCACCATCACCGACAGGCACAGCAGCAGCTTCTTCATGATTATCCATTGCCTTGTGAGAACGGTCGAGCGCTCTCGTACACCGGGAGCCGCTGAATGTTGGCATTGAGGCTGATCGAGCGAAAGCGCGACGGCGGTCGCATCACGGCGGGAGAATGGCGAGCGCTGGTGTTGGCGTATGCGTCAGGTCACGTCCCCGACTATCAGATGGCCGCCCTGCTCATGGCGGCGTACCTGCGCGGCCTCGAGACCGATGAAATGGAGGCGCTCACCGATGCGATGCTTGCGAGCGGGGCTACGCTGGACCTTTCCCATATCAAGTCCGGACGCATCGACAAGCATTCCACAGGCGGCGTTGGCGACAAGGTGTCGCTCATTCTCGCACCGCTTGTGGCGTCGCTCGGCGTCGTCGTCCCGATGATGTCAGGCCGTGGGCTCGGCCATACCGGAGGCACCCTCGACAAGCTGGAAAGTATTCCCGGATTTCGCACGCGCCTCACCCTCGATGAAGCTCGCATCCAGCTCGAGAAGATGGGGTGCGCCCTGTTCGGCCAGACGGAAGAGATCGCGCCCGCGGACCGCAAGATGTATTCGTTGCGCGATGCCACCGCGACAGTGGAGTCGATTCCGCTGATCGCCGCGAGCATCATGAGCAAAAAGCTCGCGGAGGGACTGACGGGACTCGTGCTCGACGTGAAGATCGGGAGTGGAGCGTTCCTGCAAGAGGCAGCCGGGGGATTGGCGCTGGCCAAAGCGATGATCCGTATCGGTGCCGATCGTGGATGTCCCGTGGTGGCGCTCGTCACCGCTATGGACCGACCGTTGGGTCGCGCGGTCGGGAACTCGCTCGAAGTCGAGGAGTCCATCGCCGCACTGCGCGGCGAGGGACCGGCGGACCTTATGGAAGTGACCTATGCCCTCGGTGTCGAGATGCTCCTGCTCGGCGGAGTTACGCAGTTCCGGGAGGATGCGCTGGCCCAGTTGCAGGGCGCGATTGCATCCGGGGCCGCCGCACGAAAATTCCAGGAGATCATCGAGGCGCAGGGTGGCAATCCAGGCGTCGTGGATGATCCTGCGG
>JBKJKH010000060.1:0-4131 GCA_046597595.1 Gemmatimonadaceae bacterium | reverse complement strand
GGCGACCGGCTTGCCGTGGTCGCTCACCGCGACGGCACCAGCACCGATCATCTCGCCGAACTCCGCGCGGCGCTCGCCGTTCTGTCCGATGGAGATCGCCCCGATGGGATAGACCCGGGCACCGCCAGCCTTCTTCGCTTGGCTGATGATGAAGCCCACCGCGGCCTGGTTGTCGGTGACGGGGTCGGTGTTCGGCATCGCGCAAACTGCGGTGAACCCGCCCGCCGCTGCCGCGCGGACCCCAGTCGCGATCGTCTCGACATCTTCACGCCCCGGTTCGCGCAAGTGACAGTGCACGTCAATGAAGCCGGGCGCGATCACGGACCCTTGACACTCGATGACCTCCACGTCGTCGCCTAACGACGCACGCTCGAGCGGCGCCCCGGCGTGGGTGATCGTGCCATCCGTCACCAGCACGTCGCCGTGCGCGTCGAGGCCGCGCGATGGATCGACGACGCGACCGCCGGCCAGCAGCACGCGGCTCATGCGTGCCCCTTCGCCGACTCGGCGAGCTCGGGCTTGCCGCCCGCGAGGAGGTACAGCACGGCCATGCGCACCGCGACCCCGTTCGTCACCTGGTCGAGAATGACGCTGTGCGGTCCGTCGGCCACGTCCGAGTCGATCTCCACGCCGCGATTCATCGGGCCCGGGTGCAGGATGAGAATGTCCCCCGGCGCGCGCTCGAGGCGCTCCCGCGTGACGCCGAAGACACGATTGTATTCGCGGAGCGAGGGGATGTACCCGGCGCTCATGCGCTCGAGCTGAAGACGCAGGATGTTGAGTGCCTGCGCCCATTCGATCGCCGCCTCGATCCGGTCGAACACTTTCACGCCCATGTCGTCGATGGCATTCGGCAGGAGGGAACGCGGCCCGCACACCGCGACGTCGGCGCCGAGCTTGCGCAGGCCCCAGATGTTGGATCGCGCCACGCGCGAATGCAGGACATCACCGCAGATGCACACGCGCAGCCCCTCGAGCGACTTGAAGTGATCACGCAGCGTGAGGAGGTCCAGCAACCCCTGGGTCGGGTGCTCGTGCGTCCCGTCACCCGCATTGATCACGTTCGATTCAATCCGCTCGGCCAGGAAGCGCGCGGCGCCCGATGCGCCATGCCGGATAACCACCATGTCGATCCGCATTGCTTCGAGGTTCCGTGCCGTGTCGACCAGCGTTTCCCCCTTCGATACGCTGGAACCGGACGCCGTGACATTGACGGTATCTGCCGACAGCCGCTTCTCGGCAAACTCAAAGGAAATGCGCGTGCGGGTGGACGCTTCGAAGAAAAGGTTCACGATCGTCGAGCCGCGCAGGGCGGGCACCTTCTTGATCGCCCGTTCGCTGATCTCCTTGAACGGCTCAGCCGTGTCGAGCAGCAGGCGAATCTGGTCCGCGGACAACGGCTCGAGTGCGAGAAGATCCTTGCCGATCGCGCTGACCGGCCGCGACGTCACGCCGGGCGCTCGCGCCGCACGAGTGTGACCACGTCTTCCTTGTCGAGCTCCTTGACGAGCACGTCGACGCGATCGCCCTGCTCGACATCGATCTTCTTTCCCACCACGTCGGCGTGAATCGGCAGTTCCCTGCCACCGCGATCGATGAGGACCGCAAGACCGATGCGTGCGGGGCGCCCGAAGTCTGCCAGCTCGTCGAGCGCGGCGCGGACGGTGCGGCCCGTGTACAGCACGTCGTCCACAATGACGACGTTCCCGCCGTCAATCGACATGGGAATGTGCGTGGGCCCAACGACCGGCCGCGGGCCGACGGTCTGGAGATCATCCCGGTACAGCGTGATGTCGAGCGCGCCGCGCGGGACGGTCGTGCCCTCTCGCTCAGAAATGAAACTGACGAGGCGGTCGGCGAGCTGCACGCCGCGGCGCTGGATGCCGACAATCACGAGCTTGTCCGTGCCGTTGTTCAGCTCAACGATTTGTTCCGCCATGCGCCGGAGTGTGCGGTCCATCGCGCGGGCATCCAATACGACGTTCGGCGTTTGTGGCATCGCGCGGAATATGCGGTCCCGTGGGCGTGAATTGAAGCGCCTTGTCGCGTTGACCCTTGCGAGGGCGTCCGCGACGGCGGACATTCGCACCTCATCATTCCCGCGGCGGCCGCGATCGTGGCCGAGTCCCCCAAGTCGAGAGGTAATGGTATGGCCCGTGCTCGTGATCTTCTGGCGCTGACGTGTTTCACCCTGCTCGGCGCCTGCGCCGATCGCCCGCCCGTTGCACCGGCGAGCGATGACGCCGTTGCGAGCGTCGGTCAGAGCGCATTGCTGACGGGCGACGGCACATCGTATGTGGTGGTGATGAGCGGCAATGCCATCGCCGAATCCTTCTCGGCGGACGTCGCCGCGGCCGGCGGCAGCGTGACGTCGGCACTGCCGGACATCGGAGTCGCGGTCGTGTCGTCACCAGACGCCGGATTCAGCGCGAAGTTGTCGAAAGCGCGTGGCGTCCAGTCGGTCGCACTCGACCTCGTTTCCGAGTGGGTCAGCCCCCGCGAGGCCGCGGACGTCGTTGAGGCGGGTGAGCCGGACGTCGGTGATGCGAGCCATGCAGTCGGCGCGCACGAGAGCTTCCGCAACATTCAGTGGGCGCCCGACGCCATTTCGGCACCCGCCGCCTGGGCGACTGGCGCTCTCGGCGCGGGCGCGCGCGTCGCGATCCTGGACGGGGGCGTCCATTCGAGGCACGTCGACATCGCACCACGGATCGACGGGGCGCGGTCGCGGAACTTCACAACGTCTGGTGGGCCGACCGCCTGGAATTCGGACATCGGCACCTTCTGGCATGGGACGCACGTCGCCGGAATCGTTGCCGCAGCGGCCAACAACATCGGCACGGTCGGCATCGCGCCGCGCGCGACGGTCATCAGCGTGAAGGTGCTGCACAATGGGAGAGGCGCCTTCTCGTGGATCATCAATGGCATCTACTACGCCTCCACGCCAATCGCGGAAGGAGGCGCTGGCGCGCACATTATCAACATGAGCCTCGGTGCGGGATTCGACCGGAACGGCAGTGACGCGGCTTCCCTCCTCGTCGCGCTTGGGCGTGCCACAACGCGGGCTCACCAGCGCGGCACGACGGTCATCGCGGCCGCCGGAAATTCCGCCGCTGACCTCGATCACACCAACAACCTGGTGTTCGTTCCCGCGATGTCACCACACGTGACGAGCGTGGCCGCAACCGGTCCGATGGGCTGGGCACTTGGATCGACCGACCTCGATCGTCCCGCGAGCTACACGAACTTCGGCCAGTCAGCCATAGCGTTTGCAGGGCCTGGTGGTGATTTCGCCTTGCCGGGGAGCGCACTGTGCACGAAGACGCGCTTGCCCACCGGTTCAATCACCAGACCGTGCTGGGTGTTCGACATGGTGATGGCACCGTGCCGTGGCGGCGGAGCGAGCATCTCGAGCTATTGCTGGGCAGCGGGCACGAGCATGGCATCGCCCGCCGTCGCGGGAGTCGCGGCGCTCATCGTCGGCAAGTACGGCCCTATGTCACCCGCGCAGTTGATCTCGCGACTTCGCGCATCGTCCGACGATCTCGGCAAGAATGGGAATGACGACTACTATGGCGGCGGGCGCGTGAACGCCCTGCGCGCCGTTCAGTAAACCAGACTTCCGCAGTTATACGCAGAGAGGGCTCGCCGTTTGGCGAGCCCTCTTTGCGTGCGGGGAGCGCGGACGCTACTTGCTGATCCCGCGGTACTCGATGCGCCAGATGTTGCCACCGAGGTCGTCCGAGATGTAGAGCGCGCCATCCGGGCTGACGGCGAGTCCGGTCGGACGCTTGCCGCCGGAGGTCACCCGCTGCTGCGTGCGGGAGTCTGCGGGCATGAACCCATCGGCAAAGACTGTGTAGGCACCGGCCAGCCTGCCATCTGCGGTCATGGGCTGGAACACCACGTTGAAGCCGGCCTGCGGCAACGGCGCGCGATTCCACGACCCGTGAAACGCGATGAACGCACCGTTCCGGTAGGACGCGGGAAACCGCTTCCCTCCGTAGAACGCGAGTCCATTGGGTGCCCAATGCGCCGGGAATCCGAAGAGGGGGGCCTTCGCGCTCGCGCAGCGGTCCGTCTTCCGGCCGTCGCCCCCGTATTCCGGCGCCCACTGGACGTTACGGAAGG
>JBKJKH010000494.1:0-6220 GCA_046597595.1 Gemmatimonadaceae bacterium | reverse complement strand
GCCTCCAGCTCGTACTCGGCGAACGTCTTCACTTGTACGCGATCCGCGGGTCGGCCTTCGCGTACGCCAAGTCGGTGATCAGGTTCACGAGCACGAACACGACGCTGAGAAAGAGGATGGAGCCCTGAATCGCGGGAAGGTCGCGGCGAGAGATCGCGTTGACCACGTAGCGCCCCAGTCCCGGCCAGCTGAAGATCGTCTCGGTGAGGATGCTGCCGGTGAGATACGATCCGAAGTCCAGCCCGAGGACGGTAATGATGGGGATGAGCGCGTTGCGCAGCGCATGCTTGATCACCACCGCACGCTCATTCAATCCCTTCGCGCGCGCCGTGCGCACGAAGTCACTCCCGAGGATCTCGAGCATCGCCGAGCGCGTGACGCGGGCGAGGAAGGCGATCGATCGCGAGCCCAGCGCGAGTGCGGGAAGAATGAGGTACTGCGGCTTGCCGTATCCTGACGGAGGCAGCCACTGGAGCATCACCGCAAAGACGAGAATCAGGAGCAGGCCCACCCAGTATACCGGGAAGGAAATACCGAGGTAGGCGATGCCTAACGAAAGGCGGTCGACCCACCCCCCGCTGTAGCGGGCGCTCACGACCCCAAGGGCGATTCCGGCCAGTGACGCGAACGCCATCGCCGTCAGCGCGAGGAGCAGCGTCTTGGGGAACCGCTCCCGGATATCCTGGAGGATGGGCCGCCCCGTGATGTACGAACGGCCAAGATCTCCCTTCGCAATTCCGCCGGCATAGAGCGCAAACTGCTTTGGAAGCGGCTCATCGAGATGCAGTTCCCTTCGCAGCCGATCGATGGTTTCCTGGTCGGCACGTTCGCCGACCATCTCCTGCACCGGATCACCCGGGGCGACGTACAGGAGCAGGAACACCACCACGAGCACACCGAACAGCGTTGGTATCGCGAGCAGGAGCCGGCGGAAGACAAAGGAGAGCATGTGGTGCGCTAGGTTCCCGGAGACGGCGCTTTCTTCACGGTCGTCCAGCGCTGGCCGTTGAGGATCGTGGGAATCTGGAAGCCGCTGATCCACGGCTGCACCGCGTACAACTCGTTGTAGAAGAACAGGAAGAGCATCGGCGCATCATCGTATGCAATCTGGTCCGCTTCGCGATACAGGCGGGCACGCGTCGAATCGACCTGCTCGCGACGCGACTGATCCACGAGCTGGTCGAATTTCGGGTTGGCGTAGAACGAATAGTTTCCGCCCACGCCCTTGTTCGTGGACTGGAGGAGCGGGAACAGGAAGTTCTCCGCATCGGGATAGTCTGCGTACCAGGTGCGCACGGTCATGTCTGTCTCGCCCTTGCGCGCCGCCTCGCGGACCGACGGTGCGTCGCGCATCACGAGGCGCACACGGATGTTCGACTTGCCCAGGTAGCTCTGCGTCGCTTGTGCGATGCGCGACACGGTCTGCACGCTCGAGTGCCAGAGTTCGATGTCGATGCCGTTGGGATGCCCTGCCTCGGCGAGCAGCTTCTTCGCGAGCGCCGGATCGTATGCGTAGAACTGGCGCGTCGTGTCCGCCCCGTCGAGCGATGGGGGGATCACTCCCGCGGCGACACGTCCACGATTGCTCATGACCGACTTCAGGATCTGCTTGACGTCAACCGCATGGTTGATCGCGCGGCGTACGCGCACGTCGGCCAGCGGACCGCGTGTCGTGTTGATGGCGATGTGATAGAGAATCAGCGCAGGCGCCGTTTGCAGGACCGCGCGCTTCTCGTCCGTCTGCTCCCAGCGTGACGTCTCCCCTTCGGGCACCAGCAGAACGTCGACGTTACCCGCCTCGAATTCCGCCACAGCCGTGCTCGGCTCCGGAATGATGCGCGCCATCAGCGACTCCGCCGGCGGCTTGCCACCCCAGTAGCTGTCGTTCCGTGCAAAGAGGAGGAAGTCGTCATGCTTCCAGTCGGCGAACTTCCAGGGACCCGTGCCTTCGGGGCGCTGGCCGAAGTCCGGGCCGGCAGTCGCGGCGACGATGGACGCAACCGGCATCGCCAAAAGCTTTGGGAAGATCGCCAACGGCTCCTTCAGCTTGATGACGACCGTGCTGTCGTCGGGGGCAGTCATGCCGGGAATGCTCGTGCCGCCACTCTCGGCGTATTCCTTCGCGCCGGTGATCGGGTAGAGCGGCCACCCGCGCCCACCCTTTGTCTTCGGGTCGAGGACGCGCAGGAAGCTGCGCAGCACGTCCGCGGACGTGAACTTGGCGCCTTTATGGAACGTGACGCCGTGACGGAGGTGGAACGTGTAGGTCAGGCCGTCGGGGCTGACGTCCCAACGTTCGGCGAGGCGTGGCTCGAGCTTCGCGTCCGCGGTAAATCCGGTCAGGCCATCGAAGAGGTACCCGACGGCACGACCGGTAGGCACGTCTGTAGACAGCGCCGGGTCGAGCGAGCGAGGGTCTTCGGTATCGCGCGAATCGATGAGCGTCTTGCGCTCAGGAGAGGCGCCGGTGCTGGTGTCACATCCTGACGTGGCGAGCGCAGCCAGGGCAAATACGCCGAGCAGGGTGCGCGAAAACCGGTGGTGCACGTTGACCTCGGGGCTGACCGAATTGGAGGAGAACTTAACGGCCGCGGACGAATGACGCGCACGCGACGGGAACTCTCCGTGCGTGAGTCGTGCCGCGGCGGTGACGGCGCGGAGCGCCAGCCGTCCTGCCCGGGGACCGCCGAGTCCCGGAAGGGGTAGGAATTCCCGCGTCCGCTTCACCCGCCGTGCGGGCGGATTGTACATTTAGAGGTATATGAGCAGCCAACCGCCGAGACAGGACGTTCGTCCTGCTGACGAGTATTTTTATCGCCGCCGCCTGAGCTTGAGCGATGTCGCTCCGGCCATCGGAGTTGGCGTGAGCGTGGGCCTCTTCGCGTTCTACCTCGCGCGCCTGTTCACCGAGCGCACCCCGCTCAGGTTGCCCCCCGACGAGCCGCGGCGGCTGCGTTCGGGCGGCTGATGGCGGCGGCGCGTCTCTCCGCCCTGCCGCTCGCGATCGTATGCACCCTCGCTCTCGCACCCGCCGTTCTCCGGGCGCAGGATATCGTTTGCGACCCGGGTGACGTCGAAGTCCGGAATCTCGCCTTCGTAGGGAACACAACGTTCTCCGATGGCGCGCTTGCCCTGCTCATCAACACGACACGGACCAACCTCGCTGCGCGGAACCCGGCGCTGAAGTGGTGGGCCGGCCGGCTGTTCGGACGCAAGCGCTGTCTCGACCGGCAGGACTTTCCGCTCGACCGACTCCGGCTCCTGTTGTTCTACCGTAACAAGGGATTCGACCGCGCCTCGGTCGACACCAGCGTGGCGAAGCTCGACAACTCGGCCGTGGCGGTGACCTTCCGGATCCAGGAAGGGACGCCCATCAGGATCGATACGCTCGTCATCAAGGGGCTCGAAGGGGTCCCGGAGAAGAGCGAGTTGATACGAGGCATTTCGCTCAAGCCCGGCCAGTTCTTCGACAAGTACGCGATCGACACGGCGCAGGCGGGGCTCGCACGTGCGCTGAGAAGCTCCGGATATCCGAGGGCGCAGGTGCAGCGCTCGTTCACCGCGTACTCCCGGGAGCGCATTGCGACCGTCGCGCTGGAAGCCGTGCCGGGTCCTCGCGCGCGAGTCGGGCGGATAGAGGTTGTTGTCGCTCCGCGCGACAGCCTGACGAAGCAGCAGGTCTCGGAGCGGACGATACGCACCATCTTCGGTGTGGACAGTGGTCGCGTCTACTCGGAAACGGAGCTTGTCACGGGCCAGCGGCGGCTGTACGAGACGGAAGCGTTTCGCGCGATTCGCGTCGACCTCGATACGGCAAGCTTAAAGGGAGGCGACTCGCTGCAACACATCATCGTGCGCGTCGCGGAAGGCGACATGCGGGCCGCGACGCTTGGCGCAGGTTGGGGCACGCTCGACTGCTTTCGCGTCCAGGGCGGTTTCTCGCACTACAATTTTCTCGGCGGCGGCCGCCGTCTCGATCTTTCCGCCCGCCTGTCGAAGATCGGCGTCGGCAAGCCATTCGTCCTGAATGCGGGGCCCATCCGATCGAAGTACGCCTGCACACCGGACTCGCGGGATGAGCGCGATACCTACGGGAATCTTGCGAACTACTACCTGGGGGCGACGCTTCGGCAACCGGTGCTGTTCGGCGTGCGGTCACTCCCGGCGATCACGGTGTACCGCGAAGTACGGTCGGAGTTCAACGCGTTCCGCCGGACGACTCCGATTGGTGCGGTCGGGACGCTCACCTCCTCGCGGTTTCCGCGGATGCCGCTCACAACCTCATATCGTGTGGAAGCGGGACGCACGGAGGCAACGGCGGCATTCCTGTGCGCGGTCTCGCTCATCTGTGAGCCCGCCGACCGGCAGCGCGCCGGGCGACTCCAGCGGCTGGCAGTCGTCTCGGCCGGCCTGGTGCGCAACGGGACGAACAACCTCCTGAACCCAACGGGAGGGACGCAGGTGCGCTTCGACGTGCGCCATGCGTCGCCGGTGGTGGGGAGCGACGACTCCCTGCGATTCAACACGATGGTGCTGGATGCCTCATGGTATCGGCAGATCGGCAATGGCGTCGTGGCGTCGCGCGTGCGCGCAGGCAGCATATTCGGAACGCGCCTCCGGACTGCGTTCAGTGATCGGAGCAGCTTCGTCCCGCCGCAGGAACGACTCTACGCAGGGGGACCGAACTCCGTGCGCGGTTTCAAGCAGAACGAGCTCGGGCCGAACGCCTATCTCTCGATCAGCGCGCCAGTCGACGTCGTCATCGGCGTGGACACGTTCGTGACCATCGCCGCGAATCCCGGTGTGCGTGTGGTCCCCGTCGGCGGAAATTCCCTGATCGTCGGGAATCTCGAGTACCGCGCGCAGAGTCCATTCTTCTCCCAGATTCTTCAGTTCGCGCTCTTCACCGACCTTGGTGAAGTGTGGAACCGCGGCGCTGCGGACGTGAATTTTGGCTTCATCAGGATGAACGTCACTCCGGGAGTGGGTGCGCGGCTGTTGACCGCATTCGGAGCAATTCGGCTCGATCTGGCGTATAACGGATATCAGGGCCGGCTGGGACCGGCATACTTCGACCAGGGCTTCAACGCGACGGGCGGGGGCGGAGAGCTGTTCTGCGTAAGTCCGGGAAACCGGCTTCGCGTGACCGGCACTGGACTGGATCGAAGGCAGGAATCTGGCGCATGCCCGGGCTCGCACCAGCCAGACGTCTCCCCGAATCTCCTCCGCCGCCTCACGCCGAGTATCTCGATTGGACAGGCCTTCTAGCACCGCTTCCAGCACCGCTTCTCACACGTGGCTCGCCTAACACGTCGTCGTCTCACGCTGCTCGTCAGCGCCGCGGCCCTCCTGGGCGTGGTGGTGCTTGTCGTTGGCGGCTACCTCGGCGTGACGCGCACGGATACCGGTCGCGAGTTGATCCGCGACTTCATCGTGCAGCAGGTTGCGCCGAAGGTGCACGGCAAGTTGTACGTCGGGCGCATTCGTGGCGGAATCGTCGGCAATTTTGTCATCGATTCGCTGGAGATTCGCGAGGCCAACGATTCGCTGTTCATTGCGACGGGACCGATCTCGGTGACGTTCGACCCGCGCGACCTCGCTGACAAGCGCATCCTGATCCGTTCACTCGATGTAAAGCGGCCCGTCGTGCACGTAAAACAATATCCGGGCGGGCAGTGGAACTATCGCCGGATTTTTCCTGAAGGGCCAAAGGGCGTCAAATCGGTTGCCCTGTCGTATGGAGACTTCGTCATAATTGATACGACGACACTCCATGACGTGTCGTTGACGTTGACGCAGACCTGGTCGCCAAGCGATACGCTCAAGGGAGCAAAGCTCGACAGCGCCGTGCGGGTGAATCTCGCAAACACCGCGACGGCGATCCATCGCGAAGGCAGCGGGTTCATGCGCTCATACCGGTGGCGGCAGGGATTCGCATCATCGGGGCATATCCGGCTCGCGCACCCGGACAGCGCGGGAATCTACGTTCGCATCAGCCGTCTCGATGCGACCGAGACCTACCCGCCTTTCACGTTCAGCAAGGTCCGCGGTGAGGCACGTCGCCTCGGCGACACCATCTGGGTGGACCTCCCCGGCTTCAAGTTGGCGGCGTCGACCGGCAGCGCGCGCGGCACGCTGGTGTGGGGGAGCAACCTGCCGATGCGCTACGACCTCCGGATCGTGGGCGACTCGGTGTCGATGAGCGATGTCGCGTGGATCT
>JBKJKH010000470.1:0-6358 GCA_046597595.1 Gemmatimonadaceae bacterium | reverse complement strand
CGAGCAGCAGGCCGAGCGGCTGTTCGAGGAGATCGATGAACAAGGCGGGCTAGTGGCGGCACTGGAAACGGGATGGTTGCAGCGCAAGATCAATGAGAGCGCGGCCCGGCAGCAGTGGGAGATCGAGCAGCGCCGCCGCCTGATCGTGGGCGTCAACGAGTTCGTGACGGAGGAGCCGGAGCTCACAATCCCCCTCCTGCGCGTCGGCGACGAAGCATTCGAGGACCAGAAGCGTCGCCTCGCCGCGTTACGCCGCGATCGCGATGCAACGCGCGCCGAGGCCGCGTTGCAGGCGCTGCGCGAAGCTGCCGCGGGGAGCACCAACGTCGTGCCGTTCATTCTCGATGCCGCGCGTGCCGATTGCACACTCTACGAGATACGCGCGGCACTGGAGTCGGTGTTCGGCGCGTATCGCGAGCCCGTGTTCTTCTAGGCTGGTTCAAAAAAAGGGATGCCGCGATACCAGAGTGTGAAGCGCACGAAGCTGGCTACGACATTCGCACCGTTCAGGAGTTGCTTGGCCATCGTGATGTGACGGCAACGATGATCTACACGCACGTGTTGAACCGCGGAGGCTTGGGGGTGAAGAGCCCGATGGACCGGTTGCCGCGAGTGGACGAATGCGACGCTGCGGGATTATCGCGCGCGGGGTAACGTTGCGGCGAACGGACCGGCGGATGACGCGATCGACTAGAAGTTAGGCGGGCGCGTAGCTCCCAAAAAGCCGTTGGCCTCTCGACGCCGAGGTTTATCAGCGCATGGTTCGCATTCCTCCATCGCAAGTTTGGAGCGCGCGCACGTACAAATGGGTTGCCGTCGTTGCGACCCTGCTGGGACTCATCACCGGCATTAGCGCGCTGCGTCTGCCGTCGCATCCGCAAACCGACGTCGACATCATCGGTTTTCTGTCCGTGATCCATAACCTGCCGAAAACGATACTGTCTTTCACGAGCTTCGTCTGCGCTCTGGTCGCCGTCGCATCATGCGTGGGCTGGCTCAGGGGTGGCGACGCGCGGTCATGAGCGTTCCATTTTGATCGTCGTGTCATAACGGGGGTCCGCTGTTCGGACGGCGGCGTTTTGGCAATGACATGTCGCGGGAGCCGCCGCCTAACGAAGAGTTGTAGCTGACGGCGAGCCTCGCTGCGGACGTCGTTGGGTTGAGCGCTTGGCCAGTTTGTACTTCCTTTTGGTGAGTCGCGCTCGTTGAGCTGCACGCCGCAGCTGAACTCCGGCGCGTTAGGCGGACCGCAAATTGGCAGCACGGGTTCTTCCCTCGTCGGAGGCCAAATGTACCTGAGAGTTGCGTTACTCGTTGGCCTGGTTGCCTCGTCCATAGCTCTCGCTGGGCATATCCCCCGGCCGTTACGGACCACGAGCGCGCAGAGTACGGCATGTAACACAGGACTTGCCCCTCGCGACACGGCGCGATTCACCGGCATCATGGTGCCACGGGGTTACTGGTTTAAATCCGATCCCCACCCGGCCGGCAACGCCCGGATGTGGTCCGACAGCGAAGGCCGCCTTCACTACGCTGAGTCCTTTCTCGAGGACAATGTCCCCGTCGTGCTGAGTGGCGAGGTCGAAGTTGGCGACGCCGGCCTCCCACGTGTGATCGTCACGACGAGAACGCGCGCCGGTGTCCAGAATGCGTTGGAACGACTGGAGGTCATCGGCGATTCCGTGCGGATTTCCCGTGGGGGTAGAGATACCACGCAGGCGACGACCGCTGACGTCGTTCATTTACCGAATGCGCGTCACGCACTCCTCCGCACCATCCTCCTTCAGTGTGCCCTCGCTCGGGGCGACAAAACCTTTCGATCCGCCGATGGTGGTGTGCTGCGAGTTCGCCAACTCTCCACAGTAACCCTCTCGGCGAATGGCAGCAGTCAGCCGGCAACGCTTTACCTACTCAGCTCCGATTCGGTCGCGCACCTGGCAGCAGTCTGGCTCCATCCGGTGACGCACCGATTGATCGCGTATCGAAACGCCGAAGGTACCATGGATCTCATCGCCGATGGCTGGGAGGGGAATCAGTACGCCATCGGCACGGCAGAGGGACTCGCGGCTCGCGTGCCGGGAGCACCGGAGACCTGTGCGGGCGGAACTGGCGTTGGCGCGTGCGAACGCGAGAGCGCGCTTCTTAACGAGGCGTGCAAGGGCAAGGTTAAGAGTCTCACCCCACCCCGAGGACGGAACAGCGGGACGTTCACGCTCAGCGATTCCGGCTACACCATAACGAGCGACGGCCAGGGGCCGTATCGCATCGGTACGGCGAACGTGCGCGGTCAGAGCGGAGGTGTCGTAAACGTGCTCGTGCTGCGTGAAACCCGAACGGGACCCGCGCGCACGTTCACGGTGGATCTGAGTCGTCCCGTACCTGGCGACATGGGTCTCCCGCTCGGTCGAATCACGGCTGATGCGACGCGTCAACGACCGTTCGTGCCGGCCGCTACATTCTACTCGCTCGAGATCGGCGCAGGGTATGTTAGCAACGACACAACGTTGTTCACCGGCGACATCCCGGTTGGGTCAACGGTCCGCGGTGAGGTTTTTATCAACTTCTACGTCTCTGGGTTGCTCCACGTCCTGACCATCGGCCCACCTCTACCGGGCTCCGATGGCACCCTCTGCGGGACGTACGGCTCGGCAGTTCACGGTGTGGGAACCACCGCGGTGCTTATCTCGAGACCCACCGCCACCAGCTGGGTGGTGCACGTTCCGACGGGAAGCATCGGTCGCCTTTTCGACTCCTCGAGGGAGGAGAGAAACGCAGTCAACCGCGGCCTCTACTACGTGTCTCTTCGGGGTGTGTGGGAGCAGTAGGTGTCCGCGTTTGCGCCGCAATCGGCTTGGCCACTGGGCAACCACAGCCGGCCTAACATTGCATGAAGCAGACGGGCGAGCGATAGAAGCGGCGCCTGCGGCGCCGCATTTTATGGTTTCGCCCGCAGCTTATGCTGGGCGTTAAAGCGGATGGCATCTGACCCTTCACCAGTGAAGCCTTGATGGGCGTTCCCTCTTCCACGACCGGAGTCCGGTTCCGTCGGGTCCTTGGCCTCGTTCTTATCATCGCCGCGCCGGCGGTGACTTTTGGAGTCTGGGATAGGACGCGCGACTCGATCGCGACGCTCGCGGCCCTTGAGGCTCGTCCCGTGCCGGGCGATACCACCGGTCTCGCCAGTGCGGCCTACCATGCCGGGCACGCCCGCACGACGGAAGCGAATCGTTGGCGGCCGACAGGATATGCCACGCTCGGCCTTGTCGGCACCATCGTTGGCATTGCGTTGCTGGCATCCGGTCGGACGCGCCGCACCGCTTAACGACTTGTTGGAGGGCGTTATGCACTCCACAGGCGGCTGGGAGAGGTCTTGTGCGTTGTATATGACTGCCATATACTTCACAGGTGGCTGATCTCGACGATCTGATGGCGGCGCTCACTGGCTTCCTGTGGGATGAGGGAAATGCCAGCAAGAGCTGGGAGCGGCATAAGGTCACGCAGGCCGAGGCCGAAGAGGTCTTCTTCAATCGTCCGGTGTTTCTGATGGACGCGAGGGCCGGCGCGGCCGAGCGTCGGTACAATGTTCTCGGACGGACCAACGGAGCTCGGCTACTCTCCGTAATCTTCACTGTGCGTCGCGGCTTGGTGCGGCCGATTTCGGCCCGCCCCATGAGCCGCAAGGAGCGAAGCGCGTATGCCCAAGTCCCGCCCGAAAACGCGTAAGGCCATTCCGTCATTTCGCTCGGAAGAGGCGGAGCGAGAGTTCTGGGCGACGGCGGATTCGACCGACTACTTCGACTGGTCGGCCGCGCGGCGGGCCGTCTTCCCAAATCTCAAGCCGTCGTCGGCCACGATCTCCCTGCGGCTGCCGCAGGGTATGCTCGATGAACTCAAGGTCCTTGCGAATCAGCGCGATGTCCCGTACCAGTCGCTGCTGAAGGTGTTTCTCGCCGAGCGCATTTCGGTGGAGCGTCGCCCCGCGCCCCGCAAGCTGCGACGCACCGGTGCATAACGAATCGTTGCAGTTGGCAAGGGTTCTGTCGGATTGCGCCGCGACGCGCGGGCGCGTCTGATCTTGCGTGAGTCGCCCGACAAGCGCGCTGGCCCGATCAATGACGTTCCCGAGCAGCTGCACCATGTGTTCCTGGAGTCGGCAGAGATGCTGACCGGTACGGCGGAGGACGGCGACGTGAGCGCGCGGGTCCGCTGCGTGCGACGCGGGCGCGCGGCGCCCCCAAAGTTCGCGCAGCGGGTCGCGCGTGCTGCCATCGTGGGCCTCACGCTCGGGATCGCAGCCGGCGCCAATGCTCAGAACCCCGATGACCGGCGCTGGCGGATAAACCGGGACACCGCTGCGATCCCTGCGTTCTCCCTGACTGATCCGCTCGTGCTTCTAGATGGCAACCCTGTCGCATCGGCGGAGGCGTGGCGCTCCAAGAGGCGCCCAGAGCTTGTCGACCTGCTCGAGCGGACCCTCTTCGGACGAGTGCCGGGGGGGGAAGTGCGCATGCGCGTCGAGGAGCGAACGCGCGATCCAGCGGCGCTCGGCGGCCGCGCACTGCGCCGCGAGATCCGCATCCACCTCACGACCGCCGCCGACTCGCTGCGTATCGATCTTCTCGTGTACACGCCGTCCAACGCTGTCGGACGCGTCCCGTCATTTCTCGCACTCAACTTCGTGGGGAACCACACCATAGGGATGGACGCTGGGGTGCAGGTCGCGGAGGGGTGGGTCAGTAACTTCACGCCGCTCGGGATCACCGCGAACAATTCGAACGAGCGCGCCCGTGGCTCGATGGCCTCCCGTTGGCCGGTCGAAGAGATGCTCGCCAGGGGTTATGGGTTAGCGACCGCGAACTACGGGGACATCGACCCGGATTTCCACGACGGCTTTCGCAACGGTGCACACGCGCTGTTTCCGGAACCTCGCGAGGCGCGCGCCCCGGACGCCTGGGGAAGCATCGCCGCGTGGGCGTGGGGGCTGAGCCGGATTCTGGACGCGTTGGAGTCGGACGCGTACGTGGACGCCGCGCGCGTTGCGCTCGTCGGGCATTCGCGGCTGGGGCGGACCGCGGCGTGGGCGGGTGCTCGCGATCCTCGCTTCGCGATGGTGATCTCGAACAACGGACTCGGCGGGCTGTTCAAGCGGAAATTCGGCGAGACGCTCTGGCAGATCACGACCGCCCGGCCGCACTGGTTCGCCCGCGCCGTCGTGCCGTTCGCGGATGCGACCGACAAACTTCCAGTCGATAACCACCTGACACTCGCGCTGATCGCGCCCCGTCCGCTTTACCTTGGAACGGCGTCAGAGGACGTGTATGCGGTCCCCGCCGCGGAGTTTCTTGCAGCGAAGGCCGCGGAACCCGTCTGGCTCCTGCTCGGTCGCCCTGGACTTGCCGTGCGCGAGCGTCCCGCGCCCGGTCAGTGGTCGATCGAAGGCACGATCGGCTTCCACGTCCGCGAGGGGCGCCACGATCTGACTTCATGGGACTGGGCGCGCTATCTGGACTTCGCCGATCGGCACCTTCAGGGTACGAGACGGGACTAACCGCCTTGATTCGCGTGAATGAACATCCGTGTTCGTTCACACCACGGATCCCCAAGGTATCGCGAATGTTCAGGCCTACCCGGCTCTGCCTCACGTCTCATGACCGGTGTTGTCCAGGACCATTGCCGCGCCACCGCGTGCGTTCTAACGTGGAGTTGTAGCTGACGGCACGCCCAAGTCGTTCGGTTGAGCGCGTGGCGAGTCCGTGTTTTCTTCGAGTCGATCGCGCCGTAGAGCTGCACGCCGCAGCTAAACTCCGGCGCGTTAAGCGTCACTTTCGGGATCCCCACAAGTCGGGAGGCATCTTGACCAGTTGCGTTGCGCGCGGAAGAGTGCTGGCGAGCGTCTACTCCCTTGTCGCCTGCACCGGTTGCAGTCGTGCCCAGAACGCACCGAAGCAGGAACCCATCACCGATGGCATCAGCTAGCTAGGCGACCCCGCATGACGGTTCGAAAGAAGAAAGCAGAATGGTGGGCGGAGTACTTCGACAGCCAGTACCTGCTCGAGTACCAGCCACTGTTCACGCCGGCGCGCGACCGCAAGGAAGTCGCGCGGTTGATGGACGTGCTGGAGCTCCCGTCCGGCGCGCGCATCCTGGATGTGCCCTGCGGCCAGGGGCGACACTCTCACCTGCTGGCCGAGGCGGGCTTCGATGTCGACGCGCTCGACTACTCGGCCGACCTGCTGGCGGTCGCGAAGAAGCGGGGCACCAGCGCGAAGCTGCGCTACCTGCGCGGCGACATGCGGAAGTTGCCTCCAAAGTGGCGGGGACGCTTCGACGCGGTGGTGAACCTGTTCACGTCATTCGG
>JBKJKH010000359.1:0-4518 GCA_046597595.1 Gemmatimonadaceae bacterium | reverse complement strand
GGTCGGCACGCAGGTAGGCGGAGGCGTCTCGGCATACTTCGGCGATTTGTTAGGCAATCGCAGCCTGGGGGCAACGCTGCAGGCGCAGGGGGAGTTGAAGGATATTGGCGGGCAGGTGTTCTTCATGAATTCCACCCGCCGCCTGAGCCAGGCGATCTATGGAGGACATACTCCATACCTCACGGGATTCACCACTGTCGAGCGGACATCGGTGACAGCGGGCGGGACGACCACGCTGGCAGACGTGTATTCGACGTACCGGCAGAGGATCTTTTACGACCAGGTCGGGACGGCGCTCCTGTATCCCTTCTCGCAGAGCAGGCGTGCGGAGTTCAACATGAGCGGGACGCACGTTGGCTTCAGCACGAACCTGGAGCGACAGGTCGTGATCGGGGACCGGGTCGTCGCCCGCGAACGCGCGGATACGACGTCGCCTCCGGGTTACACCTTTGGACAGGGCACTGTCGCGCTGGTCGGTGACAACTCGTTCTCCGGGTATACGTCGCCGGTTGCGGGCGGGCGGTATCGCCTCGAGGCGGGACCAACGTTCGGCCGACTCAATTTCACCACGGCGTTGGCAGACGTGCGAAGGTATTTCTTCCTGCGGCCGATCACGCTGGCGCTGCGCGGAATGCACTATGGCCGCTACGGCAAGGATGCGGAGTTGCTGCAACCGCTGTATGTCGGCCAGGGGACCTTGGTGCGCGGCTATCAAACGTCTTCGTTCTCGCTCGGTGAATGCACGCGGGTGGCGGGCGAGGATTCCTGTCCGGAATTTGACCGCTTGATCGGTACGCGTATCGGTGTCGCGAACGCCGAGCTTCGCATTCCGCTGCTGGGACCACGCGAACTGGCGTTGATTCCGAGCAGGTTCCTGCCGGTCGAGGTCGCGCCCTTCTTCGATGCGGGTGTGGCATGGAGTGCCGGGTCGACTCCGAGTCTCGTCCTGGCACGCGCGAGCAGTGAGCGCATTCCGGTCACGAGCGCCGGCGTCACGGTGCGGGTCAACCTGTTCGGGTACGCGATCGTCGAGGGCTACTACGCGCGGCCATTCCAGCGGAACATCACCGGCGGCGTGTTCGGCTTCAATATCGCGCCCGGCTTTTGAGCGGGACGACATCGCCCCCGGTATTCCTGAATCCCCGCGGGGGCAGCGCATCGAAAGTTCGCGATGCGCTGGCTGGCGATGGACGCGTGGTGCTGCACGAGACCGATCCTGCTGCGCTGAAGGATGCGGTGGGCGCCGCCATCGCCCGTCATGCACCACGCGTCATCATCTCGGGTGGTGATGGCTCAATCGCAAGTGCCGCATCGGTGCTGATTGGCGCAACGGGGCAGTCGGGGAAGCACGTCGAGCTCGGCGTGCTCCCTGGTGGCACGTTCAATCATTTTGCGAAGGAACACGGTATCCCGGAGGATCCTGCCGAGGCGCTGTCCATCGCGATCGGTGAGAACACGGCCGAGGTGGATGCTGCGCGCGTGAACGGGCACGTGTTCCTCAACACCAGCTCCGTCGGCGCGTATGTGCGGTTCGTGGACATTCGGGAGAGGTTGGAGCCGCGCCTCGGGTATTGGATAGCCAGCTTCATCGCGGCGCTCCGGACGCTGGCCTGGCAGCGCACATTCAATGTCGAGCTGGAAGTCGACGGCGAGGTTCGGCATTACCGGTCGGCGCTCGTTTTCATTGGCGTAGGTGAGCGCGAGACGAAGCTCCCCACGCTGGGGAAGCGCGTTGACTCGGGCAAGGGCGGGTTGCATGTCATCGTGGTGCAGGGCGCAGTGCGGGGCAGGCTGCTGATGCTGGGTCTCGCCGCCGTGGCGCGCGGGCTGAGCGCGGTGGACCGGACACCGCATCTCGACAGCTTCATGGTCGAGCGATGCACGATCGACATGCGGCGCAAGGCGGGCAGGGTCTCGCAGGACGGGGAGCTGGTGATGATGGAGGCGCCGTTGCGCTACGAGATCCTGCGCGGTGCGTTGACCGTCGCAGTCCCGACGGGCTATCTTGCTTAACGACTTACCGGTCGATACCGGTGCGGTAGCCAAGTGGTAAGGCCCCGGTCTGCAAAACCGGTATTCGCGGGTTCGATTCCCGCCCGCACCTCTTTTTCCCCCTCCTCCTGTCGCATCGCGGAGTTTCATTGACGTCGAGGGGAGTTGCTGGGAGCAGGTCCGGCCAAACCGCCGGAGCCTTTTTCTTTTTATCCGTCCTGGCGAGTAGTGAGTCCTGAGTCGTGAGTCTACCTCTCGAGTGGTGAGTCGTGGGTCGTGCGTCTACCTCTTGAGTTGTGGGTCGTGCGTCGTAAGGGAACTGCCAGACCAAGGTGAAGCTCGACTCGAGACTCACAACCCGGGTTCTCGACTCAGCACTCACCACTCCCGACGCATCACTCACGACTCGGCCATTTGCCGCTTGACGGAGAATAGGGGAGGGGGGTATACTCTTTCCATGAGACAAAACGATGTAATCGTGATCGGCCTGGGTATAGCGGCGATTGCTTGGATCAACTGGTACTTCTTTTTCGCGGGAAATCGGCGCGCTGTGGCGGCGACGCAGACTGCGAGCGGCGCCGATGAGGTGATCGTCGTGGTGCAGGGGGGCTACGAGCCATCACTGCTGCGCGCGAAAACGGGAAAGCCACTGCGGATTGTCTTTGATCGCCGCGATACGTCCGGATGTTCAGAGGAAGTCGTGTTCCCCGACTTCGGCATTCGAAAGTTCCTCCCGACCGGACAGCGCACGACAATCGAGGTGACGCCGCCGAAAGCGGGGCGATACGAGTTCATGTGCGGCATGAGCATGCTGCGCGGCGCCCTTGTGGCGGAGGATTGAGCCATGGCGACTGAGACAATCCGGATTCCCGTATCGGGGATGACATGCGCAGCGTGCCAGTCGCGTGTGCAGAGTGCGCTCAACAAGCAACCGGGTGTGGCCGACGCGTCCGTCAACCTCATGATGAAGTCCGCGACGGTCACGTTCGACCCGGCGAGCGTGACGCCAGCTGCATTGCTCTCCACGATTCGCGACACGGGCTATGGCGCGGAGCTCGCCCCACCGGGTGAAAGCGCCTTCGCGGAACAGGACGCTCGCGATCGTGCCCAGGATGAGGAGTCTGCGGACTTTCGCCGAAAGGCGATCGTCAGCGGCATCGCTGGTGCCGTGGCAATGATGCTTTCCATGCCGCTCATGAGCGGCATGCATGCGATGTCCGGCACGAGCGTCTCGAGCGATCCGTTCCTGAACTGGACGATGCGGTGGCTCGATCCGGCGCTGCGGGGCGTCGTGCCCTGGCTCTACGGCATCGACGCGCGCGTTGTCTCGTACGGGCTGCTCTTCCTGACGCTCGGCGTCATGGCGTGGGCTGGCCGGCACTTCTACACGCGCGCCTGGGCTGCTTTCCGTCATCACTCCGCAGACATGAACACCCTGGTCGCGGTGGGAACGGGCGCCGCGTTCGTGTATTCCGTGATCGCGACTGTGGCACCGCAGTTTTTTCTCTCCCGCGGAGTGCCTCCTGACGTGTACTACGAGGCGGTGATCATCATCATCGCGCTGATCCTGACCGGGAACATGATGGAGGCGCGCGCCAAGGGACACACGTCGACTGCCCTGCGCGCGCTCGTGAAGCTTCAGCCCAACACGGCACGAGTCGCCCGTGACGGCGAGGAGCGCGATGTCCCAATCGATTCGCTCGTGACTGGCGACGTGATCATCGCGCGGCCGGGCGAGCGGGTTGCGGTCGATGGCGAAGTCGTGGAAGGTGAGAGCGCGGTTGACGAAAGCATGCTGACGGGCGAGTCCATGCCCGTCTCCAAGCGCGCCGGTGATGCGGTTATCGGCGGCACCATCAACCGCACGGGGGCATTCCGGTATCGCGCAACAACACTTGGCGCAGACAGCGTGCTCTCGCGAATGGTGCGCCTGATGCGCGACGCGCAGGGCTCGCGCGCGCCGATCCAGCGGCTCGCGGACCGGATCAGCGGCATCTTCGTGCCGGTGGTGCTGTCGATCGCGGTCGCCACGTTTGTTATGTGGTATGTCGCGGCGGACACTGCTCCTATCGTGCGGGCATTTGCAGCAGCGGTTGCGGTGCTCATCATCGCCTGCCCGTGTGCAATGGGCCTCGCGGTACCGACGGCCGTCATGGTCGCAACGGGGCGCGGCGCCGAGCTGGGTGCGTTGATCAAGGGAGGGGAGGTCCTGCAGCGCGCTGGCGACGTAACCGTGGTGGTGCTTGACAAGACGGGCACCGTCACGGAGGGCAGGCCGAAGGTCACGGATATTGTTGCGGCGCAGAATGGTGCGTTCGCGGGTGAGCAGGGGACACGCGAACTCCTGCGACTGGCGGGATCGCTCGAGTCCATGAGTGAACACCCCCTCGCCGACGCGATACTTCGTTCGGCACAGGAGATGTCGCTGTCGCTCTCGAAGCCAGGATTGTTTCGCTCGATCACGGGGCGCGGTGCGTCGGGAACGGTGGATGGTCGTACGGTGGTGATTGGCAACGAAGACTTGAT
>JBKJKH010000322.1:0-3405 GCA_046597595.1 Gemmatimonadaceae bacterium | reverse complement strand
TGAACGCTGAGTACAGAACAGGGAAAAGCTCCCCACCGCGCAACTTCAACCACGCGGTGGCAGGGCACGTTCGCGTTCGTTTTGTACCTGTACAATGGGTCGAAAGTGCCCGAATCGCAACAGCTTGGCGAGGCGGGCGACCCCATTATCTGCCGCTTCCTACGGCAACAGGCACGGGAGTCAGCCATTGATGCCGGTCTGGAATACGGCCGGTGGCGATGCCGAGGTACTGGTCCTGGATGGCCCGGGTGATGGGGCCGGGTTTCCCGGATCCTACCGGAATCTTGTCCACGGAGCGGATGGGCGTGATCTCCGCGGCGGTGCCGGAGAAGAAGACCTCGTCCGCGATGTACAGCATCTCCCGCGGGATCTGCGTTTCGCGGACTTCGTGTCCGAGATCCTCCGCGATTCGCATTACCGAATCACGCGTGATGCCGTTGAGGATCCCGTTCCCCATGGTCGAGGTGTACACCACGCCATCACGCACCACGAACAGATTCTCCCCACTGCCTTCGGAGACGAAGCCGAAGGAATCGAGCATCACGCCTTCGGCATAGCCGTCGGCGCGCGCCTCGAGCTTGGCGAGCTGCGAGTTGAGGTAATTGCCGCCGGCCTTCGCCATCGCGGGAAACGTGTCGGGCGCCGCCCGTCGCCAGCTCGACACACACACGTCGACACCGTTCTTCATGCCGTCTTCGCCGAGGTAGCTGCCCCACTTCCAGGCGATGATGAACGTCTCGACAGGCACGCCCGCAGACCAGACACCCATCTGCTCACCGGTACGGACGACGACCGGCCGGAGGTAGCACTGCTTCAGTTCATTCGCGGCGACGGTGTCGACACACGCCTGCATCAGCGTATCGAGCGAATGCTCCATCTCGATGCGGTAGATGCGACAGGAATCGAGCAAGCGGCGCATGTGCTCGCGGAGGCGGAAGATCGCCCCGCCCTGCGGCGTTTCATAACAGCGAACGCCTTCGAATACGCTGGAGCCGTAATGCACGACGTGGCTCATCACGTGAATGTTGGCATCCGCCCACCCGACGAGCTCTCCATCGCGCCAGATGCGAGCGGTCCTGCCGTTGACGGGGGGCGCGTGCGACATGCCGGATGATATCCTAGCGCTGAGCGGCTCGCCAGCGCGCCAGTCGCCCGGCGATGTCCCGAACGCGCGCGCGCGACTCACCTGTTTCGCCCAGCACAATCCCATCGCGGACGAGCACGCGACCGCGCACGGTCGCAAACGAGGCCGGTGTGCCCGCCACGGCCCAGACCAGCGTGTCCACGGGATCGAACGTCGGCAGCGCGCGCGCGCTGTCGAGCGGGAACGCGGCGAGGTCAGCGTCCTTTCCGACCTCAAGCGAGCCAACTCGATCCGCGATCCCGAGCGCGCGCGCGCCGCCGAGCGTTGCCAGTTCGAGCGCCGTTTCGGCGGAGAGCGCGTGAGGCGACCGCGCACGGAGGCGCTGACCGAGGACTGCGGCCCGTGCCTCCTCGAGCATATCCATCCGATTGTTGCTCGCGACGGAATCGGAGCCGAGCCCGACACGGAGACCCGCCTCGAGAAAATCCGTCAGGGGCGCAATCCCGTGACCGAGCTTCGCATTCGAGACGGCGCAATGCGCGACCGGGCAATCCGCATCACGCATGAGGCGAATGTCGTCCTCGCTCACCGTGACGCAGTGAATCAGCAACGGCCTCGCGCGCAGCACGCCGGTGCTCGATACGAATGCCACCGGAGACGCGTGGCGTGCCGACATCGCAATGCCCCGTCGCTGATGGGATTCCGCCCAGGGACCCATGCCGTCCCGCACAAAGCGTGTCTCGTCCTCACTCTCGGCCAGGTGAATGGCGCAGGGAAACCCTTCCGCGAGCGCGAGATCCCCGACTGCCGAGAACAACTCCGCCGACACGCTGTACGGTGCGTGCGGCGAAACACCCAGGCGAACGAGATCCGTTTCACCAGCGCGAAGGGTCGTCAGGCGTCCGCAGAAATCGGCCAGCGCCTCATCGCGCGCGGCGGGGTCAGGGCCAAAGACTTCGAGATACATCACACCGCGCACGTCGAGGTCGCGCATCGCCGCCAGCGATACCCCGGACTGGCACGTGTCCGCAAATGTGGTGACACCTGCCGCGAGTCCCTCGTGGATTCCCGCACGGGCGGCGAACGCCAGGTCGGTATCGCTCAGGACCTCGCGGCGCGCACGCGTAAGCGTGATGATCCAGTCAAAGAACGTCATGTCCTCGAGAAATCCGCGCATCGCGGTGAGCTCGAGATGGGTGTGCGCATTCACCAGACCGGGGAGCAGCACGGCGTCGCCGAGATCGTGCACGGGGAGCTGGGGCGCATCGCCAGCTGACCCGACGAAGGTGATGCGGCCGTGTGCGTCAACCGCGACGGCGCCATTGCGAACAGGAGGCGCCGCAATTGGCACGACCCACGCGGCCGTGTAGACGATCACCGCTTTCGTCCCGGGGCACGACTGCCATGCGCGGCGGGATCATACAGGTCCTCGTCTTTCACGCCATGGTGCCGCGCAAGTGCCAGCGGGCCCGCCACGCGACCCACCTGCTCCTTCGAGTGACCATCGGATCCGAGCGAGAGGCGCACCCCCGCATCGACGGCGCGCTTCACGATGGAGTCATGCGGGCGATAGCGGTTCGAGATCTCGAAAGCGATGCCCGCGCGCGCGAGCGCACGCACCATACGATCCTCGTGCTCCTCGGTCCATAGCTCTTCGCTTGGCAGCCGGCGCATCGGGATGGGCACCAACGTTGGATGCGCGAGGATGTCCACCGGCATCTCTGCGGCAAAGCGCTCGAGATTATTGATGTGGGCGGACATGTAGTGTTGCGGCGTCACGCCTTCCGGCAGCTTCCGGAACGCGTGTGCGACGCTCCCGTCATCGAGGAACACGCCGTGGAGGGATCCGATCCAGTGCGTGAACCGCGCCGCGAGTTCCTCGGGAATCTCGCGCCACAGCGAGTCATGCCAGCAGAATTCACCACCGCGTGCAACGTCGTGCTGGTCGAGGTCATCCAGATACGCGCGCAGCTTCTCGAGATCATCCACCGCCTTGGCAACGTCGCGCGAAACGTGGTCGCTGATCGCCGTGCGTACCTCGAGTCGTGAGGCGAGGGCAATGACGTCGGCGACGCCCAGGTCGCCGTCTGAATGAGTGCTGTGGGCGTGGCAGTCGAAGGGGCACCAGCCGTCGCGACGCCACGCCGGAGCGCGCGGCGCGTCGGCACCACCAGGCGACGTCACGGAATGCGGAAGACGCTCGTGTCGCGCGCCCGCCGCGCGGAATCGCGCGGGATTCGCCTGATGCCCGTGTCGCGCGATGCGCGCGGGATCGGCACTGCGCCATCGTTCACGGTGCCACTCACTCCACCGGAGATGGG
>JBKJKH010000198.1:0-3832 GCA_046597595.1 Gemmatimonadaceae bacterium | reverse complement strand
GCGAAACGAGGTGCGCGAGGCGATGGAGCCGTACTTCGGCCCCCGCTTCGGCAATCCGTCGAGCACGCATCGGTGGGGGCGCGAGGCGCGCGCCGCACTCGATGAGTCGCGCGAGCGAGTGGCGCGATGTCTTGGTGCGCAGGCCGATGAGATCTGCTTCACGTCCGGCGGCACTGAAGGCGACAATCTCGCCGTGATCGGCGGCTGGCGCGCCGCGAAGGGCCCGCACCGGAACGCCATCGTGTCGACGCCGATCGAGCACAAGGCCGTGCTTGCTGCCGTGCACCAGGTTGCACGTGAGGGAGGCGAGGAACGGTTGGTCGCGATCGGCACCGACGGCTGTGTGGACGAAGCGTCCTACGGACAGCACACGCGCGACGACACCGCGATGTGCAGCGTGATGTGGGTGAACAATGAGACCGGTGTCGTGCAACCGATCCCGTCGCTCGCACGGACGGCGAAGGACCGCGGAGCGCTCTTTCACACGGACGCCGTGCAGGCCTTCGGAAAGGTGATCATTGACGCGCGCAGCACGCCGTTCGACCTGCTCACGATCTCGGGCCACAAGATCGGCGCGCCAAAGGGGATCGGCGCGATGTTCATCCGCCGGAACACGACGCTCGAGCCGCTGTTTCACGGTGGCGCACAGGATCGCGGACGGCGCCCGGGAACCGAAAACGTCGCGTACGCCATCGGACTCGCCCGCGCGGCCGAATTGACCCTCGCCGAGCATGACACCGAATGTGCGCGGTTGACGCGCCTTCGTGACCGGCTCGAGGAGAAGCTGCTCGCGCGCATTCCCGATGCGGTGATTCATGGCCGCAAGGCGACGCGCGCGCCGCACATCATGAACATTTCCGTTCCGGACATCGACAACGAGTCGCTGCTGATGGCACTCGATCTTGCCGGCGTCGCCTGTTCCGGTGGCTCGGCGTGCCAGAGCGGGAGCCTTTCGCCATCGCATGTGCTCGCCGCGATGGGCGTGAGTCCCGATTTGGCCGCTGCAGCCATCCGCATCAGCCTTGGCAGCCTTTCCACCGACGCGTGTGTCGAACGCGTGGGGGACGTGTTCCCCGCGCTCGTCGCCAAGGCGCGGGGGTTCGCTGCGGTTCAGGCCTGACCGGCGAAGGCGGATGACGAAAACGCGCGTGCTCGTCGCGATGTCCGGCGGTGTCGATTCCTCAGTTGCCGCGGCCCTGCTCGTGGAACAGGGCTACGATGTCGTCGGCGCGACGATGAAGCTCAGCTGCCACGACGGCCTGCCCGACCGCCCGTGTTGCTCGCTTGACTCGGTGAACGATGCGCGTCGTGTCTGCGAGCAGCTCGGCGTTCCGCACTACGTGCTCAACCTCGAGGCCGCGTTCCATCGCGACGTCATGGAGGATTTCGTCCTGGAGTATGCGCGCGGGCGCACGCCGATCCCGTGCGTGCGCTGCAATACCTTCACGAAATTCCGGGACCTCGTGCACAAGGCGGACTATATCGAGGCGCCGCTGATTGCGACGGGCCACTATGCGCGCGTGCACGAGCGCACGCTTCTCCGGGGCCTGGATCCGCAGAAAGACCAGTCCTATTTCCTCTGGGGCCTGCGCCGCCAGGTGCTCGACCGCCTGCTGTTGCCGGTTGGTTCGCAGACGAAGCCGGAGACGCGCGCCGTGGCGCACCGCCTGGGCCTCGAGGTCATCGCGGAAAAGCCGGAGAGCCAGGATATCTGTTTCGTTCCGGACGGCGATCACGCAAGGATCATCGCGGCACGGCTTGGCGCCGACACGCCTTCACTTTCGCGCGGCCCGGTGATGCTCTCTGATGGACGCGTCGTCGGCGAACACGAGGGCTTCGCGCGCTTCACTGTGGGCCAGCGCCGTGGCCTGCCTGGCGGGTTCGCCGAGCCGATGTTCGTCGTCGCCATCCGGCCCGAGGAACGCGCCGTGGTTGTCGGACCGCGTGAAGAGCTGTTGGGCCGCGGCATTGTCGCCCGTGAGGTCAACTGGCTGGTCGATCCACGCGACGTCGGAGCACGCGTCGCGGTGCGCATCCGCCATCGCGCCCCGCTTGTCCCCGCCGAGATCATTCGCGCAGACGGCGATGAGATTGAGCTCGCACTCGATGCGCCGGTCAGCGCGATCGCGCCTGGCCAATCGCTGGTGTTCTACGAAGGCGACATGGTGCTGGGCGGAGGCGTCATCGAGCGCTCGCAGGCTGTCCGCGGCGCCCTGCCGGTACTCGCAGCGTAGGACGCGGACGCTTAGTAGCTGAGGCCTTCCGCCGCAGCGAAATCCTTCATCGCCTTTTGGGCGTCCGGTGACAACTTCTCCGGCACCTCGATCTCGATCTCGACGATGAGATCACCGCTGTTCGCGCCTTTCTTGATCCCCTGGTTGCGCACGCGAAAGCGCTTTCCCGACGCGGTGCCCGGCGGGATTTTCAGCGCGATGCGCTTTTCGTCGAGTGTCGGCACGCCGATCTTCGAGCCTAGCGTAGCCTGCGCAACGTTGATGGGCGCGCTCGTGACGACATCGAGCCCATCGCGACGAAAGTTCGGGTCTGTCTTCACCGTGAACGTGATCAGGAGGTCGCCGGCCGGCCCGCCATTCGCGCCGTGACCGCCCTGCCCTTTCAGGCGAATTTTCGTTCCTGTGTCCGCGCCCTGAGGCACAGTGATGTTGATTTTCTTGCGGTTGCGCATCTCGCCGGCGCCACTGCATGTCTGGCAGCGTTCGCTGGGAATCTGCCCGCGGCCGAGACACATCGGGCATGGGCGAGTGACGGCAAAGCCACCCTGGCCGAACGAGATCTGTCCGCGACCGTTGCACTCCGGGCAGGTCTTGAGCGACGCGCCTGGCGCCGCCCCCGATCCGTGACAGCTGTCGCACGGTTCGTTCACTTCGAGATCGATCGGGACCTTGCCGCCTAACGCCGCTATGCGGAACGGGATCTCGAGGGTGGTTTCGATCGACTGACCCGGCTGTGCGGTGCGCGCACGGCCTCCGCGCTGCTGTGGGCCACCCTGCGCGCCGAACATCGAGCTGAAGATGTCGCCGAATCCACCGAGGCCGCCGATGTCGAACTCTTCGAACTTGAAGCCCGCGCCAGAAGCGCCTGGAGTCGGTCCGCCGCTCGTGGGTCCGCTGCGGCCGCCACGCGGTGCGCCCGTGCCAAACCCGCCGAATGCGCCCAGCGGGCCCATGTCGTCGTACTGCTTTCATTTCTCACTGTCGCCGAGCACCTGGTACGCCTCGGAGATCTCCTTGAAGCGTTCGGCAGCCTTCGGGTCGCTGGCGTTTTTGTCGGGGTGGTTCTTCGACGCGAGCTTACGATAGGCCTTCTTGATGTCGTCCTGCGGCGCTGACGAGCTGACGCCGAGGACCTGATAGAAATCCTTGCCCTGAGCCATGCCGTCCTTACGCGCTCAGCCTTGCCATTGCTTCACGACCACGCGCGCCGGGCGCAGGAGCTGGCCGCGAAACACATATCCAGGCTGAAAGACCAGTGCCACGAGGTGGTCTTCTTCGGGCGTGTTGGCGGCGGCCGTCGAGACGGCTTCGTGTCGCTCGGGGTTGAAGGGCCGGTCCGTCGGATCCTCGATCTCCAGGCCATGGCCCGCGAGGGACTTGAGCACCTTGCGTTCGACCATCAGGGCGCCATCGACCACGGTCTTTGCGTCGACCGACGCGGGATCCACGTGTGCGAAGCGCGTGAGGTCATCGAGGGCCTCGAGCAGCCCGCGGACGACGTCGGCCTGTCCGCGAGCCTCCGCATCCTGCCGCTCTTTCACGGTGCGCTTGCGATAGTTGTCGTACTCGGCCGCCAGGCGCAGGTAGCGCTCGCGCTG
>JBKJKH010000177.1:0-4127 GCA_046597595.1 Gemmatimonadaceae bacterium | reverse complement strand
CGCGAGTTCCACATCCTTCTGCGTGATCCCGCCTGAGTCGTGCGTCGTCAGCGTCGCGGTGATCTTCGTGAAGCGGATATCGATGTCCGGATGGTGACCCATCCGCTCGGCTTCCGCCGCGACGCGATTGAGGAAGGCGATGCCATCGAGGAACGCACGGAACTGATAGGTCTTCGTCAGCACCGTCCCGCGACGCGACCAGCCCGGAAGCCGTGAAAGCTCCCGCTGGATCGTCAGGTCGTCGAGGGTGGAAATGGTAGTCGGAGGAAGGGGCACGGCGTGGATTATACGTCGCCGGGGACACGCGGAACAGGAGTGCTCAACGCGGAACCGCCGCTATCCGCACACCACCACGCCTGCGGGAATCGCTCCGCCGCTCGGCGATCATCTCTGCCACGACGCTGACGGCAATCTCCTCGGGCGTATCGGCGCCGATCGGCAGGCCAACGGGCGAGCGCAGCGACGTCAGCTGTGCTGAGGAAGCACCCGCTCGTTCAAGCAACTTCCGCGTCAGCTCCGCCTTGCGACGACTGCCAAGCATCCCCAGGTACCGGAGCGGACGGCCGAGGAGTTGCTCGACAATGAGCGCGTCGTGCTGGTGGCCGCGGGTCGCGACGACGCAGTAGCCCGAGGCGCCGAATGACAGCGCCGCCCCGATGTCTGAAAAGTCGCAGCACACAACCCGGTCAACACCAGTCAGCCGCGACGGGTCCGCGTACTCCGGGCGGTCGTCCACGACCGTCACGCGCCAGCCAGCGGCGGTCGCCGTGCGAGCGATGGCCCGACCTACGTGGCCGGCGCCGAAGACGGTCAGCACTGGTGCGCCGACCATCACTTCCAGCAGGCCGATGCGCGTCAGCGTCGGCGCCTCGCGCTCCTGCGGTAATGCCTGCACTGCAGCCCTCAATGAAGCCGGCACGTTGCCGACGACACCGCTGCTCGAAACAGGCCTTTGCCCGGCGTGTCACTCCACTGACGCCCGGTGACGAGGATACCGCGCTCACCTCGCGCCACGAGCGCGACGGCCGCATCATAGACCGCGGCGAGAGTCTCGTCCGGAAAGACGGGCTCGACGAGCAATTCCACCGTGCCGCCGCAGGTCAGTCCATAGTCGCCGGCGAGTTCCGCGTTCAGCGAATGCCGCGTCAGAACCGGCTCCCGCCGCTCCGCGACGTCCAGCGCACGCTCCGTGATCTCGGCTTCGAGACACCCGCCGCCGACCGTCCCGAACCGCGCGCCGCCGATGGTAACCAGCATCTTGGCCGTGCCACTCATCGGCAGCGATCCGCGTCGACGCGCCACGCTTGCGACGGCACCAACCCCGTCCCCACCAGCGAGCCTCGCGCAGGTCGTAAGAATTTCCGATAGCGACATGCCGCACGATGCGTCATTCGCGACTTCGTTGCGAGGGGGCTTGGTGGCCGGCGCTCGTTTCATTATCTTAGTACTAAGAATATGAAAACAGCACCTACCTCAGTCGACACGCTTCAGGCCCTTCCGCTGCCGCCGGAATCTGCTGCGCTCAAGCTCTTCGTCGTGCTTTCGCGCGCTGTTGAGGCCGTTGGCCGGCACGTCGAGAAGGACGCTGAGCGGAATGGACTGACCACGACGGAGTGGGCGATACTCGAGGTGTTGTACCACAAGGGTCCCATGCTTCTGGGAGAGGTCCAGCGCAGAATTCTCGTATCGAGCGGCGGGATCACGTATCTGGTGGATCGGCTCGAAAAGCGCGGATTGCTGGAGCGGCGCCCGTGTTCCAGTGACCGCCGGGCGCGTTACGCGGCGTTGACGGCTGACGGGAAGCGTCTCGTTCACGACGCGTTTCCCGCCCACGTGACCCAGATCGAAGAGGCCATGCAGGGTCTTTCGGCGGACGACCAGCGCGAATGCGCCAGGCTCCTTCGTGTACTGGGGAAGCAGGCCGCCCGGTTGGCCGGCGGTTCCACGTCCGGATAAGGGTACTTGCGTTCTTTATATCTCAGTGTTAAGATTCTTATAACAGGACATTCCCTACTGAGGAGTATTACCATGACCGACATGATCACGAGCACCAGCACCTGGGCGATCGACCCCACTCACACGACCGCCGAGTTTGCGGTGAAGCACCTGATGATCAGCACCGTGAAGGGCCGCTTTGCGGACGTTTCCGGAACGATCGTCCTCGACGAATCCGACATGTCGAACTCGGTCGTCAACCTCTCGATCCCGACGAAGACCATCGACACGCACAGCGAGCAGCGCGACGCGCATCTCCGGGGCGCCGATTTCTTCGACGCAGATCGGGTCCCGGCAATCACGTTTAACAGCAAGCGCGTGAAGGCCAAGGGTGACAACGAGTACGAGGTCACAGGCGACCTGACCATCCGTGATGTGACCCGCGAAGTCACGCTCGAAGTTTCCGACGAAGGGCGCAACCAGGATCCGTGGGGCGGCACGCGCGCGGGTTTCGCGGCATCGACCAGTATCGATCGCGCAGACTTTGGCCTGACGTGGAACCAGGCGTTGGAGACCGGCGGCTTTGTGGTCTCGAACAAGGTCAAGATCACGGTCGACGTGGAAGCCATCCGCGCATAGTCGGACCGATGTTGCGCCGAACGGTTCGCCGAACGGCACGCATGGGCGGGTTGAGGGTACGCCACCGGACCCTCAACGCCTCATGCTCCCACACCCGACCATCACTCGCGCGTTCGTCGCTCGCGGAGCGCGGCTCTGGCTTGCTGCGCGCCTGCTCGTCAGCGGGACGGTATTGCTCGCGGGGATGAACCCGCTCGATCTCGCATGGCCAGCCGTCCTGCTCGTGGTGGCCGGATCCTTCGCGCTCGGCGCGCTGGACGTGCACCGCAGGCACGAGCGCGTCCTGCTCGAGAACCTCACGATCTCCCGCACGACGGTCGCCCTCTTCTTCCTGGTCCCCGCCGCGGCTGGCGAGATCATGATTGCCCTCGCCGCAGCGCTGCGCGGATGAATCCCCTGCTCGTCGCCGATTGCGTGACGAAATCCTTTCGAGGGAAGCGGATTCTTTCTTCCGGCTCACTCCGGGCAGTCCCAGGCCAACTGCGGGTGCTACTTGGCCGGAACGGCGCCGGGAAGTCGACGCTGCTGAAGATTGCGGCGGGCTGGATACAACCGGACAGTGGCGCGGTGCACTATGACGGCGTTGCCTTCCTGACGGCGAGGCTGCCGGCGCTCGCGCGCAGCGGCGTGTTCTACCTGCCCGATCAGGATCTATTCTCGAGCGCGTTCACCGTGCGAGCGCAGCTCGAGATGCTGCGCCAGCAGTTCGGTGGAGGCGACACTGAGACTGCGGCAGAGACAGCGGGGATCCGCGCGCGTCTCGATCAGTACCCCCACGACCTGTCTGGCGGAGAGCGCCGGCGCGCGGAGATTGCCGCGATTCTCGTTCGCCGTCCACGATGCCTCCTGGCGGATGAACCCTTGCGCGGCATCGCTCCGAAAGACGCTGAGGATATGATGCGCGTGTTCATGTCGCTCGCCGCGGAGGGGACGGCGGTTGTCGTCACTGGTCACGAGGTGCCGACATTGCTCGCGAGCGCCAGCCACGTGACCTGGTGCACGGCCGGCACGACGTACGAACTCGGGCCGCCGTCCACCGCCATCCAGCACGAATCGTTTCGTCGCGAGTATCTCGGGAACGCGCGCTACACAAGTGCCGCGACGTCTTCGGTCAGCGATGCATAACCGCGCGCGGGTTCGTGCCGTGTCGCGAAGGACATCACCCCTCGGTCATCGCCCTCAAATATTCCCGATCCCACGCCGCCGGAATGCTCTCGCGCGGCGAGTACGGCCCCGGGCTGTACACTCTTGATGCCACGCCGCGCTGGCTCCGTTCACAGATGTGCCAGTCCTGCCGATTCGTCACATCCCAGAACTCCTCCGCATCACGAAGGTTGTAGCCGGGCGACTGCGGAGATTCGGGATGCATCATCCACTCACACACCACCCGACTCTGCATCGCCGATACCGGCCGGACGGTGTAGTACATCGCGTAATCTGGATGCAGGCTGATCATCATCGACGGGAAGAGCGTGTAGTAATACGCGCGCGCCCTGTCCTCCGCCGATAGCGCACCGAGTGGGAGACCGCAGGCGCGTCCACTCATCGTCGCG
>JBKJKH010000167.1:0-2760 GCA_046597595.1 Gemmatimonadaceae bacterium | reverse complement strand
CGTTCCGGAATTCGTCACCGTCCAACGGCGGCAACAACCCAGAGCGCGCCCGTATCGAAGCGGTCCTTGCAAACCCGGCCAGCACGGCGGCGGAGCGGACGGTCGCTGCCAAGGAGTTTGCGGACAAGCTGGCGGCGCTTACGCCCTACGACGGACTGAACCAAAACGAGAAGGGTGATTTCCTCCGCTTCCGCGAGCTCAGCCTGACCTATACCACGAGCCCGGATTTCGCGGCGCGAGTGGGCGCTCGGAACATGGCCATCTCGTTAACGGGACGGAATCTTCTGCTGTTTACCAAGTACAGCGGTATTGACCCGGAAACGAATGCCGTCGGCCGTCGGGATGAGACCGGCGGTTCCGATACAGACTCAATTTTCCTCGATTCCGTTGATGCGTTCGGCTATCCCATTCCGCGCCGATTCGCTGTATCCATCCGTCTCGGCTACTAGGAGATCAGCCAAATGCTGAATAGAACTCAAGTCACGCCGCGGTTCGGCAGGACGCGATTCCGGAGTGCGCTCGCCGGAGCAGCGATCCTCCTGGTCGCGTGCAACAACCTTCTCGACGTGAAGAACCCGAACCGGATCGTCGAGGATGACCTCGGAAATCCGGCGTCTTCCACGGCCCAGGCGAACGGCCTCGGCCATTCGGTCACAAGGGCGCTGACGGCAATCCTTGCGCCCTACAGCGATGCGACCGACGAGCTCCAGTATGTCGGCTCGCGGGACTCGTATGACCAGCTCGACAAGGGGTTCGTCGCCCTCAGCACCAACGAGTTTGTCGACGCGTCCTGGCCCTACGTCACCGAGGCGCGGTTCATGGCGAATTCGGTGATTCCGCGGCTCGAAGAATACCGGTCGCGCACGCCGTCGGCGCTGACGGATCCCACGAACCTCATCCGTGCCTACATCTATGGTGGGGTGATCTTCGCGGCGATTCCCGATCTGTTCGATGATTTCGTGATCGCGACTGTTGACGGGTCAGGCCGCAAGGTGGCAAACCCGTCAATCGGACACGCGAATCTCCCGGTGCTGTACGACTCGGCGATTGCAATGACCACGCGTGCGCTCGCCATGCCGGAGATCAATGTCGCCGGCAATTCTGCGCTGAAGGCGCAGGCATTGGGCATCCGCGCCCGCGCGAAGTTTGCCAAGGCGCAGTTTCTCAAGACGCCCATCACCACGGCGTGGGCATCTGGCCCCACGACCGCTGCCCTGGTCAGCGATGCGTCGTTCATCGCAGACGCGCAGGCGGCACTTGCCGCCGGCAGCGGCGACTGGCGGCTTGTCCTGACACCGCAGGCGGCGACAAACGGCTTTCCGATTATCGGAAACGACGTGAACAACCGGCTCGAGTTGCGCGCGGGCGATGCATACATCGTCCCGAGCACCTCGGGTGGCGGAAAGCGTGTCGGGAGCATTCGGCTGCGTGACCCGGTCGACAACATTCTCGATCCTGCCCTGACGCGTGCCATCAACTCCTGCTGCGTGCAGGCCGTCAGCGATTTCGTGCCGATCACCGTGGTGTCTGCGCGTGAAATGCGCCTCATGCTGGCCGAGGAGGCCTTGTCACGGGGAACGGCAGGGTTGACCGATTTCACGACTCACATCAATGCCGTACGGGCGTTCGAAACGGGATTGACAGCGTGGACCCCGGCCTCGACAGTGTCGGCGATCGTCCTGCTCGTGCATTCCCGTCGCGTCAACCTCTTCCTGCAGGGAAGGCGCCTGCGCGACATGTATCGCTTCGGTTTCAAGGATCCCGCATGGCTCACGACATCCACGGCATTCAAGACGTCCGGATGCTTCCTCGCGATCACGCAGGCCGAGCGTGATCCGAACCCGAACGTGGCGCCTGTCAACCCGCTCTGCCAGTAGGTCAGCAACACGCTGAGCAGGACGAAAGAAAGACGGGCGACTCGAAGGTGAGTCGCCCGTTTTTTCGTGCTGTCGCCCCGCGGCCTACTTGCGCTGGATGCTTGCCGCGACGGCTGTTTCGGAAAGCAGCCGCTGTTCGAGCGCCCCTGTCGAGGCACAGTCCACACCACCGCCGCTCGCTCCCTCGTTGCTGAACGCCAGCGCCGTCAGTCGTGCGACGACGACCGTGCTATCAGTGCCGGACGGCCTCACCGACATTAGCACCGCCGCCTGGATGCGATAGACATTCGCCAGCACTCCCGCGAGCGTCGATCCGCAGTTGAGGTACGTTGCATTCGGCTTGCCCGCGAAGGAACGCGGCATGACAAAGCGCTCGGTCCCTATGACACGCGGCTCCCGTTGAAGCGTTGCTGCGGGAATACCGATCGCTGCATAGGCCGACAGCACGGCGCGAGCAGTGCCTTCGAGATCGCCCGGCATCTTGCGCTGGAGCCGCCGGTCGATCTGCGACATGCTGAAGCTGTAGTTGCCAGTAGTGGAGCTGTTCTCGCCGGGCGCGGAGATCTGTGGACTCGCCGATGTGGCGAGGGGCGGAATCCCGGGATCGCTCCCTCCGCAGGCAACAACGAGCGTGACGGCAATAATCGGCGACCTACGGAACACGCGACACCCTCGCGGGAAGAGAGATGCGAACGGAGGGACTCGAACCCCCACGGATTGCTCCACTGGATCCTAAGTCCAGCGCGTCTACCAATTCCGCCACGCTCGCGCGATCACCACAGAATACGACCTCGCGATGGGCGATGCCAGAGCGCGGGAACCAGCCGCGTGTTTAGCGCAGAAACCGGCGCGCCAGCTGCTCCAGACGCTCGTCCTTCGCGTG
>JBKJKH010000117.1:0-8211 GCA_046597595.1 Gemmatimonadaceae bacterium | reverse complement strand
GGTGGCGACTCCGCGCCCCGCGCGATGGGCGTGGTTCCCGTCATCGCCGTCGCGTTCATCGAGCTGCGGAACGCGGAGTTTCACGAGCGCTACTGGCTTCCCTCCTACCAGCGCGTGGAGCTTCAGGCCGCGGCGCCCGCCGCCGGCGAGGGGCGGAGCGTCATTCGGATCATCACGCATGTGCGCGACCTGCATCCGGACGAGGACGTGAACCTCCTGCTGTCGATCGCAGACGATACGTTGCGCGCGCGACCGCACTACCTGGTCATCGCACCGCGCGATTCACTCGGCCCAGGGAGCTGGGAGCACAACCTCGGCTCCGAGACGGCGCTCGCGCATGCGGATGACTTCCAGGACGTCGGCCCGGATCGCTGGCGCTCCAAGGGCAAACCCCGCTTCGACTTTCAGGCCGAGCGCTTCACTGATGTTTTCCACTTCAGTCCCATCGAGGGCGCGTACACCGGATACGGGGTCGTGATGCGCATGCGTGATGCTGTGCCCGGACTCGTGCTTCGCGCCAACGGAGGGTGGGCATGGGCAGAGGAGACCGCCCGCGGACGCCTCTCCGCGGAGCTGGCGCGTGGCTTCACGCAGGCCGCGCTGCGCGTCGGGCGCGGGCTCGATGTCACGAACGACTTTCGCCCCGCGTTCGATTCGGGACCGGTGTTCGAGAATCTCTTCGGGTCACGCGACGACCGCGACTATGTAGATCGCCGTTTTGCGACCGGTAGCGTGGCGCGGAGTTTCGGTCCGAGGCACGCGGCACGCCTTCGGCTCGAGACCGGCATCGTGAGCGATGCGTATGCGCGCCGGCACGTGAGTCGCGGCCTCGTGCCGCTCGATTCGGGTGGCTTCCGACAGAATCGCGGCATCCTGCCGGGTCGCTACCTGCGCACCTCGGCGGTACTCGAGATCAATCCGGATGTGAACGGTGAGCTGATGAACCGCGGCGCGGGAGGGATGATGATGGTAGAACGCGGCGCCGGGGACCTCGACTGGACGCGCGTCGAGACGCGTATCTCGCTGCGGGCGAACGCGGGCGCGACGACGCTCGCTGCGCGGCTGGACGCGGGCGCGCTGTTTGCGAAGGACCCGCCACCGCAGCAACTGTTCGAGATGGGAGGAGACGCGATTCTCCCCGCGTACGAATACAAAGTCTTTGTGGGTGACCGGGCAGCCGCCTTTCGGATGCTGGCCCTGCGTGGCCTGCCGGTGCTCGCTGCGCCGATCCACCTGCGCGGACGATGGTATCTTCCCGCCCCCGCGCCCGCGTTGACGGCTTCCGCGCGAGTGGCGAAAGTGAGCGCAGTCGAGCCGGGCACGGTGGCCGCGATGCGTGCCCTCGGCCCGCCAGTTCGAACGAGCGATGGATGGCGGTCGTCAGGCGAATACGGCATGCGGTTTTTCGGCGGAGCGATCGGCGTCGTGATGGCGCGGGCGCTCGACCACAGGGATCCGTGGAAGCTGAAGTTCAGCTTCGCGCAGGAGTTGTAACCCCTTCAGGCCGACCGGCGGGAGAGCCGCTCGCCCATGTCGCTCCATACTTTCGTTGTTCTGACCATCAGCTCCGCTAAACACTCAGTGCAAACTGACGTGTCTCAGTTGCGCGGCGGCGTGCCGATCGGCCATGGTGAGCGGTACGGACATTCGGACAATCCGTGTCGCGCGCGGAACGCGACGAACGCAGCCTCGCCGCGCACCGGGTCGAGGATTGGATCACACGTCGAGAACATGACGTTGGCGATCGTCCCCTCCGTCTCCAGTGACTGCACAAACAACTCAGCGGCACGGGCGCGTTCGCCGAAGACCAGTTCCGCAACGGCTCGATCAAAGATCATTATGGACGGATCGCCGCCGCGCACAATCATCGCGCGCACCTCGCGCGCCTCGGCCCATTGACCTGCTGCAGCGGCGGCCAGCAGCAATGCACCAAGGCGGCCACGACGCTGCGCAGCCCCGCGCAGCCGCTGGCGCTGCAACCGGAGGGCGCTGTCGGCCTTGCCCGTCCAGATCAGCGCACGGTTTGAGTTGGTGAAGATGCCCCCGAAATTCACGTTGAGGGCACTGACCCGGCCGAACGCTTCGAGTGCTTCCGCGAACCTCCGGCGATCAGCAAGGGTGGCGGCGCGAGAATTCAGCGTCGTCGCAGACAGCGGGTCGAGGCTCATCGCCGTCTCGATTTCGCGGTCGGATTGACTGGTGTCGCCCGCTACGCCGAAATACAACGCCGACCAGTGATGCGCCGTCGCGTTCTGTGGCTCCAGTCGCCGCGCGATGGCAAATGCCTCGCCCGCAGCGCGCATATCCAACCGTCGCAGCCGCGACATTCCGATTGCGGTATGCGCGTCAGCGACGGTCGAGTCGATCGCCAGCGCGTTGCGCGCAGCCGCGTCCGCCTTGTCGAAGGCTGGATGTGCGGGAACGAGCACGTTGAAGTTCGGCCGCATGACGTACGTGAGGGCGAGGCCTGCCCATCCGCGTGCGAAGCGGGGATCGCGCCGCACTACTTGCTCGAAAAGCATCGCCGCCGTATCGAGCGGCCCCGCGCCTCGCTGCGCCCAGTAGTAACGACCGCGCAGGTACAGGTCGTACGCAACCATATCCCTGGTTCCGCGCGCGTCCGCGCCATCCGTGCCGCTTGTTGCAGGCGCGGTGCCCAGCATCGGTGTCAGCGCCGAGACGATTGCCGAGGTGAACGCGTCCTGCACGGCGAAGACATCCGCGCCGGCGCGCTCGAACCCATCGCTCCAGATCACCCGGCCATCGCGTGTGCTGGTCAGCTGCGCGGTGATGCGCAGCCGGTCCCCACTGCGGCGGACCGTCCCTTCGATTATTGCGCCAACACCCAGCGTCTTTCCCACTTCCGGCGCAGGCACAGTCCGGCCCTTGAATGCGAAGCTCGAACTCCGCCCCGCGAGCCGCAGCCCCGGCAACTTCGACAGCGCGTGCGCCAGCTCATCGGTCATGCCATCGCTGAAGTATTCGTCCTTTGTGTCGCCGCCGGTGTTCACGAATGGAAGCACGGCGAGCGATGTGAGTGCGCTTTCGCTTTGGACGGCGTTGGTCGGCGGCACATTACTTCCAATAGTCGAGCGGTCGCGGCCCCAGAAAAGCATTGCGATGCCGATCAGAACGACCAGTGACCCAATCGCGAGCGCAGGCCGCGACCATCGCGCCCGCGGGACACTGCCGGCCACGATTGCACCAGCGCCGCTGGCTGCGACACTCGGAGCTGCAGCCACCGGAGTCGCGAGAGAGTCGAGCGTCGCGAGCAGCTCTCGCGCAGACTGGGGACGCGTGCCGGGGTCTTTCTCCAGGCATCGCGCTACGAGCTCGGCGAGTGCGGGCGGAACGTCCACGCGCGCGGTCGCCAATGGCGCCGGCGCTGAAGCCATGTGTGCGGCCAGCATCGCCTGCGGCGATGTGCCCCGAAAAGGATGCGTTCCAGCGAGCAGCTCCCACGCTACCACGCCCCACGCATACAAATCAGCGCGATGGTCAGTGTCGGGGTCACCCGCCGCCTGCTCGGGTGCCATGTACGCCGGTGTCCCTATCGAGCCTCCCACATGCGTTAGCGTTGCGTGCCCGGTGCCATCGATGGTGCGGGAATCGCGAATGGCCTTGGCGATACCGAAATCGGTAACGACCGCAGCGCCGCCAGACAGGAGAATGTTTTCCGGCTTGATGTCGCGATGCACGACTCCTTCGGCGTGGGCGTACGCGAGGGCGCGTGCGACGTCGCGGAGGATACCAACTGCTTCAGGAACCGTTGCAAGATGTGCCTGCGCCAGGCTCGCGCGAAGCGACTCGCCTCGCACGAACGGCATCGTGTACCATGGCACACCGTCCGCAATACCCGCGCTGAGCAAGGGAACGATGTTTGCCTGCTGAAGACGCGCCGCCAGCTTCACCTCTCGGGCAAAGCGCTCGGCGCTGATTCCCTCCGCCAGCTCCGGCGCGAGGACCTTGATCACGACGTCGCGCCCAAGCGCTATCTCCTCGGCGAGGAAGACGCGCGACATCCCGCCGCCGCCGAGCTCGCGCTCGATGCGGTATCGGTCGGTGAAGGCTGCGGCGAGCGCGGGTGGGACGAAGGAGGTCATTCCCTGGACGTGAGCGTACAGGCGCGAACGAGCCGTCACTGCAATGGCGGCGTTTCCATGTTCCGCGGGAATATACCGTATGGAATCGCGATTTCCGTCGTGCACCGCTCGCCGTCTTCGTTCTGGCCTCGGAGCAGGACCCACCGTAGCTTCCGCCATGCACGTTCCGGTCGAGCCGAACCTGTATCGATTTCCGGCGATCGGCGCACGCGCCTTTCGTCGCGCTGTCTGCGCCGCGTTAGGCGCCGAGCGATTCCTGCTCGAGATCCGGACGACAGCGAATCTTCGGCATCAGCACCTCATGCCGTTGTATGACTCCGGGGAGCTGCCCCCGGGATACGCAGTCGCAACGTTCAGGAGCGTCGACAGAAACTCCGGCGCAACCGCTCTTGCGCCATGAGCCGCGCAGCACATCTTGGCGCATCCAGAAACCGCTCCTCGAGACCCGCATGAGTGAACTAGAGACGTTGAGTACATCGCTCTCCGGCCGATACGAGATTATTCGTGAGATTGGCGCGGGCGGCATGGCCACGGTCTACCTCGCTCATGACCTGAAGCACGCCCGTCAGGTCGCGCTCAAGGTGCTCAAGCCGGAGCTCGGGGTCGTCCTCGGCGTCGAGCGCTTTCTCGCCGAGATCAAGGTCACTGCGAATCTCCAGCATCCCAACCTGCTCCCGTTGTTTGACAGCGGCGAAGCGAACGGGTTGTTGTTCTATGTGATGCCATTCGTCGAGGGCGAGTCCCTGCGCACGCGGCTCGAGCGAGAGAAGCAGTTGTCGGTGGACGAAGCCGTGCGCATCGCCGTAGCCATCGCCGGGGCACTCGACTATGCCCACCGGCACGGCGTGATTCATCGGGACCTGAAGCCGGAGAATTTGCTGCTGCACGAAGGGCAACCACTGATCGCCGACTTCGGCATCGCGCTCGCCGTGAGCAACGCGGGCGGCAGCCGCATCACCCAGACCGGTCTTTCGTTAGGCACACCGCAGTACATGTCGCCCGAGCAGGCCACTGGCGACCGTGTGGTGGACGGCCGCAGCGACATCTTCTCGCTGGCCGCCGTCACATATGAGATGCTCACCGGCGAGGCGCCGCACACGGGAACCACGGCGCAGGCGATCATCGCGCGGCTGCTCACCGAGAAGCCTCGCAGCATTCGCGCAAGCCGGTCGAGCGTTCCGGCGCATGTGGAGTGGGCGCTCGAGCACGCGCTTGAAAAGTTGCCGGCTGACCGGTTCGCCACGGCGCGGGAATTTGGCGATGCCCTTTCGGGAAAGTCCGCGCACACCGAAAACGCAATCGCGGCATCGGCCGCTACGACTGCGGCTGCGATGCGACCACGCTTTGGGAAGCGCGACGTGGTGTATCTGTCTCTCCTCATCTTCGCTGCGGCAAGTGCGGGCAAGTTGTGGATGAGGGCCCGCGAAAGAGAATATGAGCCGGTCGTGCGATTCCTGCTCCAGCTGCCGAAGGATCACCAGACTCTTGACGCGACGTCCTTCGGGCCGACGCACGCGGTCTCGCCAAGGGGCGACATGCTCGCGTACGTCGCGGTCACGCCGAATTCGGGCGGCAACAGCGTGTGGATTCGTTCGACGGACCAACTCGCTGTTAAGGAACTGAGCAAAGGGGGTGGGGCGCGCACGCCAACCTTCTCGCCGGACGGACGGTGGGTGGCATTCACGGTGGGCAGCGAGGTCAAGAAAGTCTCGGTCGAAGGCGGACCAGTAGTGACGCTTGCGACCATTCCCGACAATCCAATGGGGTTGAGTTGGGGAAGCCGCGGTGCTCTCGTAGTAGGCAGTGCATCGAGCGGCCTGTACGTGGTGGATGAGAGCGGCGGCACTCCCCGAAACCTTCCGAAGGCCGCGAACGAGGGTATCGCGCGCTGGCCCGTCTTTTTGGCGGACGGCACCACAGTCCTGTATTCGTCCGGGCTGTCGGGAAGTACCGCAACGCACATCAAGGCCATGTCGCTCACAAGCGGCGAGCGCACCAAGCTCGACATCCTCGGGAGCGCTCCAGTAGGCTTTCTCGATGGGCAGATGATCTACTCAACGCCAGGCGGCACGCTGATGTCCATTCCGTTTGACCCCCGAAGTCACACGGTCGGGTCGGCGGTGCCGGTTGAACAGGAAGTGGTCATGGACGGGGTCGGTGGAACCAAGGCAACCCTCTCCGCGAGTGGCACCTTAGTATATCGGAGCGGCACATCGCAGAGCCTGCCGATTCTTTCGGGCAGCGCCGAGCCGATGGTCGCGGAGCCTCGGGACTTCGGGAACCCACGATTCTCGCCAGATGGCGGACGCGTGGCGCTCACGATTGTTGGCGCGCAATCCACGGATATCTGGATCTTTGACCGCGCCAAGACCACGCTCACGAAAGTCACAACCGAAGGCGTCAACCTGCGTGCCGAATGGAGCCCCGACGGCAAGCGCATCCTGTTCGTGTCCGACCGCGGCGGCAAGGCGGCGTTCTGGTGGCAACCGGCTGACGGCAGCGGACCTGCCGAGCTCCTGTACCAGCCTGCCGAGGGTGACCCGTACGAGTGCGTGATGTCGCCGGACGGCAAGTGGCTCGTGTATCGCACCGGACCTAGCGGTCATCCGGCGCGCAGCATCTTCGCTCTCGCCTTCGACGGGAAGAGCAAATCGATTCCCGTGGTGATCGGATCGGCCACGAGCTTCATCCAGATGCCACGGCTTTCGCCCGATGGAAAGTGGTTGGCGTATCAGTCCAATGAAACGGGCCGCTTCGAGATCTATGTGCGACCCTTCCCCGGCGCGGGCGGGCGGATGCAGGTCTCGTCGGGGGGCGGCGGCGAGCCGATCTGGTCGCGCTCGGGCCACATGCTGTACTACCGTCAGGGGCAGACAGTAATGGGAACTTCGGTCACGACTGGAACGTCCTTCGCCATCGGGGATCGGAAGATCGTATTGACGGGGGACTACATGTCGAACCCGTCGCATCCCAATTACGACATCACGCCGGACGGCAAGCAGTTTCTCATGCTCCGCCGCACCGGAGACGAAGTGCGGACGATCGTCGTGCATAACTGGCGGCGGGAGTTGGCCGCCAAGACCGCGAACGCATCGGCGAGATAAGAAATGACGGAGGAACCGGCCAACGGTCCTCCCGGATCCCGACTTCCGGAGGACGCACCGTGAGCGCAGCTGGCGTATATTTCAGTCATGCGAGAGCGTCCCGTTGTGGTCCAGCGGCTTCGCCGCGGCGAGGAGGACGACGCCGATCAGGCGTACGCCCGAATGACACCAGCGGACCGCATCGGCATGATGTGGCGGTTGGCTCTCGACGCGTGGGCGTTTGCCGGCCATGACCAGCCTGAATCCCGACTTTCTCGACATTCTCTCGTCATTCAACGCCGAGGGCGTTGAGTATCTGGTGGTGGGCGCATACGCGCTTGCCGCCCATGACATCCCGCGCGCCACGGGTGACATTGACCTGTGGGTACGGCCGACGCCCGGGAACGCACCGCGCGTGGTGCGTGCGCTGCTCGCATTCGGCGCGCCGGCCGACCAGTTCAGCCGCGAGGACTTCGAGACCCACGACCTGATCCTTCAGCTCGGCGTTCCCCCGCTACGGGTGGACGTGCTCACATCCATCGAGGGCGTCACGTTCGATCAGGCGTGGCCGAATCGCGTGTCGGTGGACCTCGGCGGGATCGTCGTGAACGTTCTCGGTCGGGAGGAACTGCTGCGGAACAAACGCGCCGTCGGGCGCCCGCAGGACAAGGCCGACGTTGCTCGGCTCGAAGCGCAGGGCCGCGCACAGGTGAAGGACTGAGGCACTGAGCAACCTGGAACTTCTTTCCCCACGTGGAGACACGGTGAGTGCGCCGGGAAAGAAGTCTGGAGTCGATCAGTGCTTCAGTCGGTCAGTGCTTCAGTCGCGCGCGAATACCATCCCGCGACGTCGCATTACTTCTGCCGGACCGCCGCCAGCTTCTCCCGCAGCTCCCGCCCCCAGTTGTGCACGATGATTGTCGTCTGTTCCGCGCCCGCGCGCTTCAGCATCAGGAACTGGCTGCCGTCCGGTGATACATCGTATTGACCGTCGCGATAATCACCGGTGAGGACCGTGCGGCGCT
>JBKJKH010000050.1:0-3519 GCA_046597595.1 Gemmatimonadaceae bacterium | reverse complement strand
GGATGGCGGTTGACCTTTCGGCATCCCACGCGCACTCTACGCGACAAGGAGATCGAAGGCCGCCGCTCCCAGCTCTTGAAGGCACTCGCGAATGAACTCGGGGTCCGACCGCGTGCGTAGTGACATGACCGACGGCACGTCAGCCGAGTTGCAAGCGTTCGAGGAGCTTCGGCGCCTCGTCCGGCGCGTCAGCGAGGAGATGGCGAACTTCCGCCGCCGCGCGCACGCAGCGGAAGCGCGAGTCCGCGAAGTCGAGGCGATTCACGCCGGCGAGCCGATCTCCTTTGGGCGCGTCGAGTTGCTGGAACGGGAGAACGCCGACCTTCGCCGACGGCTGTCTGCCGCCACGGTGCGCACTCGTGAGGTCCTGGATCAGGTCCGCTTCATCAGGCAGCAGACCGTGGAAGAGGTCGATCGGTGAGAAGCAAGAGTTCAGTGAAGGTCAGCATCGTCGGGGAGGAGTACACGATCCGGAGCGACGCCCCGCCGGAGCACACCCGTCTCGTAGCCGATCATCTCGACGCCGCCATCCGTCGCGTCCTCTCCAGCGGTTCGGTTGTCGAGGCAAACCGGGCCGCCATTCTGGCGGCGCTTCAGATCACAGGCGAGCTGCTGGAAGCACGCGCAAACCTGAAAGATCTCGAGAGCGGAATGCAGGAGTTGAGCGCAGAGTTGCAGCCGCTCCTTCCTCCTGCCCGGCGCACGATCGGGCAGTAGGGTGGCGGGCCGTCGTTGCCATTTCCATCCCGATGGCCTACGTTGGGTTCTGTGTCGCGTTGAGCGCGTAGGTTCGCGCGCCTGTTGCAGTTAGCCCCACCCCGCACGCTGCATCGCCGGGTCGGACAAAACCCAACAGGCAAAACTACCAGCTCATCTGTGGCTCCCTTTGTCCCGCTGCGCTCGTCAGGGCCAGCGTTTGGAGCATAGATACATGAGCTCATTTGCCATCGAAGCCGCGCTTGGCGTACTCGTTGTAGTCGCCGCTGCGGCCTTTTTCTTTCTGGGGCGCCGGACCGGCCACGCGGCCGAGCGAACCGCGCAGGCGGTCGCCAAGGCAACCGCCGAACAGACCGCCACCCGCATCGTCGGCGAGGCCGAGCGCGAAGCGGATACCCTGCGCAAGAGCGCCGTGGTTGCAGGGAAAGAGGAGCTGATCAAGCTCCGGGAAGAGTGGGAAGTAGAAGCCCGGCGCCGGCGCGATGACGTGCAGCGTGAGGAGAAGCAGCAGCAGGAACGGCAGGGCGTCGTGGACCGGAAGCTCGAAATGCTTGAAGGTCGCGACAAGGACCTCGGCCGCCGCTTGAGCGAGCTCGGGCGCCGCGAGAAGACCATTGCGGAGCGCGAGGGGGAGCTCGAGAAGCTGGTTGGTGAGGAACGCCGCCGGCTCGAAGGACTCGCGGGCATCTCCGCAGCCGACGCCAAGGCTGAGCTGGTCAAGCGCCTCGAGGAAGAGGCCGAGGCCGACGCCGCCAACCGCCTCCGCGAGATTCGCGAGAGCGCTCGTCGGAACGCCGAACGCGAGGCCAAGCGGATCGTGGCCCTGGCGGTCCAGCGCATCGCGGCCGAGCACACGGCGGAGATCACGGTGAGTGCCGTGGCGCTTCCCAATGATGAAATGAAGGGACGGATCATCGGCCGTGAGGGCCGGAACATCCGCGCATTCGAACTCGCGACGGGCGTGGATGTCATCATCGACGATACGCCGGACACGGTCGTCGTCTCGTGCTTCGACCCCGTGCGGCGCGAAACCGCCCGCCTTGCGCTCGAGCGTCTCGTGACCGACGGCCGCATCCATCCCGGCCGCATCGAGGAAGTGGTCGCCAAGGCGCGGAAGGAAGTCGAGCAGGGGATCATCGAAACCGGCGAGCAGGCGGCCTACGAGACGGGCATCCATGGTCTTCATCCGGAGCTGATCAAGCTGATCGGACGCATGAAGTGGCGGACCAGCTATGGGCAGAACATCCTTGCGCACTCCAAGGAAGTCGCCTGGCTCGCCGGCATGATGGCGGCGGAACTCAAGCTCGATGTGGCGACTGCGAAGCGTGGCGCGCTGCTGCATGACATCGGCAAGGTGCTCACGCATGAACACGAGGGCACGCATGTGCAGCTCGGCGTCGAGATGGCGACGCGGTATGGCGAACATCCGGTGGTGGTGAATTGCATCGCGGCCCATCACGACGATGTGCCGCACGAGAGCGAAGTCTCGGTGCTCGTGCAGGCAGCGGATGCCATCTCGGGCTCGCGCCCCGGCGCCCGTCGGGAGGCCTTCGAGACGTACGTGAAGCGCCTCGAAGGCCTCGAGAAGATCGCGTCGAGTTACCGCGGGGTGGAGAAGGTGTTCGCGATCCAGGCGGGACGCGAAGTGCGCGTTGTGGTGACGCCGGAAGAGATTGATGATGTGCGCATGAACTCCCTGTCCGAGGAGATCGCGCGCCGTATCGAGTCCGAACTGCAGTATCCGGGACAGATCAAGGTCGTCGTGATCCGCGAAACCCGGGCGGTGGACTTTGCCCGCTGACGGCGCCCACCGCATAGACGGAGCGGCGATCGCGCGCGCAGTGCGAGAAGAGGTGGCGCGCGCGGTGCGCGCGCTGGCGGCGCATGGCGTCGTGCCCGGACTTGCCGTCGTCATTGTTGGGGATGACCCCGCGAGCCATGTGTACGTCCGGAGCAAGGAAAAGGCATCGGCCGAAGCGGGCATGCGCGGAGACCTGGTCATGCTGCCCCAAAACACGAGTGAACAGGAACTGCTTGCGCACGTCGACAGGCTCAACGCCGACCCTGCTGTGCACGGCATTCTCGTGCAGATGCCCTTGCCGAAGCAGATAGACCAGCAGCGTGTGATCGAACGGATCTCGCCCGCGAAAGACGTCGATGGCCTGCATCCGGTGAACCTCGGCAAGTTGTTCAGCGGCAGGACTGATGGTTTCGTCCCCTGTACGCCGGACGGTGTCATGGAGATTCTTCGCGCGGAGGGCGTCGAAACATCTGGTCGTGAGGCGGTGGTGATTGGCCGCAGCAATCTTGTGGGCAAGCCGATGGCGGCGTTGCTGATGCTCGCTGATGCCACGGTCACCGTCTGTCACAGCCGCACGCGTGACCTTGCCGCACATGTCCGTCGCGCAGACATCGTCGTGGCAGCCATCGGCCGGCCCGGTGCAATTGCCGGCGATATGCTCAAGCGAGGTGCCGTCGTCATCGACGTCGGCATCAATCGCGTCGACGATGCGTCGTCGCCAAAAGGCTTTCGCCTGGTGGGCGACGTGGACTTCGCGAGCGCGTCGAGAGTCGCGTCCAGGATCACTCCGGTGCCCGGTGGTGTCGGCCCGATGACCATCGCGATGCTACTCCGGAACACGCTACGCGCGGCGTCGCGACTGCCGATGCACGACCGCGTGGCCGCGGGGGCCGGCGCGTGAGTCCCCGCAAGCGCGCTGCGCAGCCGGGCGACTGGAACGATCTCTTCGCGCCACGCGAGGCACGGGTCGACGTCCCGCGTGCGGCACCACAGTCGCCACC
>JBKJKH010000037.1:0-8070 GCA_046597595.1 Gemmatimonadaceae bacterium | reverse complement strand
GTGAGCACCACCAGTCAACCCGATGTCATGATGACCGTAACGCCCGTTGCCGGCGTGGAGGTCAAGAAGTTCATGTCGCAGGAAGGAGTGGATCCCGCGGTGGGTGGCCTGCGCGTGAGCGTGCAGCCGGGCGGTTGCAGCGGCTTCAAGTACGGCCTTCTCATCGAGGACGCGGCTGCCGAGGACGACCTCATTGTCGACCAGGGCGAGTACCGTGTGTTCGTCGACCCCTTCTCCGCGCAATACATCAGCGGCGTGATCATCGATTACACGACGTCGATGCAGGGCTCTGGCTTCACGTTCAAGAATCCCAACGCGACGGGCGGCTGCGGTTGCGGCAGTTCGTTCTCCGCCTGACGCGCTCCCACTCATGACACATTCGGTTTCCGGCGCCCGTCCGGGCACCGGCGCCGCAAAGGAGGCCCGCCATCCGCATTCGGATCGCGGGCCTTCTCGCGTGCAGCACGGTCGGAGCGGTGCCGCGGAACGCATCCGCACCGTCGTCGTGGACGATCACGAGGAAATTGCGCGCCTGGTGGCCAATCGCATCGCCACCCTGGTGCGCGAGCGACAAGCCGCTAACGAGACGTGTGTGCTGGGGCTCGCAACGGGATCCACCCCGATCGGGGTCTACCGCGAGCTCATCCGCATGCATCGTGATGAGGGATTGAGCTTCCGGAACGTCGTGACCTTCAATCTCGACGAGTACTTCCCGATGCGCCGGGACAGCGTGCACTCGTATCACCGTTTCATGTGGGAGAACCTGTTCTCGCACATCGACGTGAAGCAGGCGAATGTCCACATTCCCGACGGCGAGATCGCGCCCGACCAGGTGGAAGACTTCTGCTTCCGCTATGAGTCGGCCATCGAACGGGCGGGCGGGATCGACTTTCAGATCCTCGGCATCGGCAAGACGGGACATATCGGCTTCAACGAACCCGGCTCTGGGATGGAGAGCCGGACACGGCTCGTCACCCTTGACAACGTCACACGCCGCGACGCCGCCGCCGATTTCTTCGGTGAGGAGAACGTGCCGCGCGAGGCCGTCACGATGGGCGTGGCGACGATTCTCAACGCCCGTGAAGTGGCCATCCTCGCGACCGGCGAGCACAAGGGCCTCATCGTGCGGCGCGCGGTCGAAGGAGAAGTGGATGTCGAGGTCGCCGCAACGTTCCTCCAATTGCATCCCAACACCACGTTCTACGTCGATCGCGCGGCCGCCGAAGAGCTGACCCGCGTGAAGACGCCGTGGCTCGTTGACGAAGTCGACTGGTCTCCCGAACTCATCATCCGCGCAGTCGTCTGGCTTTCGCAGGCGACGGGCAAGGCGATCCTGAAGCTGACGCAGGCGGATTACGCCGAGCATAAACTGTCGTCGCTGGTGGCGCGCTACGGATCGCCAGGCGCGGTGAATGGGGAAATCTGGAACCGCCTCGGCGAGAAGATCCGCGGCAAGTCCAAGCTGCCGCGCAACCAGAAGGTCATTCTCTTCTCGCCCCATCCGGACGACGACGTCATCTCGATGGGCGGCATGCTGCGCAAGCTGGTCGAAAACGAGAACGAGATCCTGGTTGCGTACATGACGAGCGGCAACATCGCCGTCTTCGACCATGACGTGCGCCGTTACGTGGATTTCCTGGAGCGCCTCGGCATCGAGGGGATCATCGAGCGCGTGTCGGCAGCGGAGTTGGGCACGCGCGTCCGCGAGTTTCTCGATTCCAAGCGCCCTGGCGATGTCGATATTGCCTCGGTGCAGGATCTCAAGCGCATCATCCGTGAGAGCGAAGCGGTCAGCGGCATCGAGGTCATGGGCCTGACGCGGAAGAATGCGCGGTTCCTCGACCTGCCCTTCTACCAGACGGGCAAAGTGCGCAAGGATCCGATCGGTGCGCCCGACATCGCGATCGTGAAGGCGCTCCTCGAGGAGGAGAAGCCCGCATTGATCTTTGTCGCCGGCGACCTCTCGGATCCGCATGGTACGCACAGGATGTGCAAGGAAGCCATCGACGGCGCGCTCGCGGAGATGCACGGACGTCCGGATCTGCCGGAGAAGTGGCTGTACCGGGGGGCATGGCAGGAGTGGCCGATTACCGAGGCCACGTGGCTGGTCCCGCTCTCGCAGGAAGAGTTGCGGCTCAAGATCCAGGCGATCTTCAAGCACCAGTCACAGAAGGATTCCGCGCCGTTCCCCGGCGCTGACGACCGGGAATTCTGGCAGCGCGTTGAAGACCGCAACATGGACACGGCCGCGACACTGAACCGGTTGGGATTAGCCGAGTACTTCGCGATGGAGGCTTATGTGGTGGAATAGGGCGACCTCATGACCGGGCGATTCACGGTCCTTGATGGAATTGTGCTCGTCGTGTACCTCATCGGCGTCACGGCCCTCGGGATGTGGCTCGGGCGCAAGCAAAAGGATTCAACCGATTACTTCGTCGCCAGCCATTCAATCCCGTGGTGGGCCTTGATGTTGTCGATCGTTGCCACGGAGACCAGCGCGCTGACATTCATCAGTACGCCGGGCCTATCCTATGGCAGCGGCCCGGGCCTCGGTAACCTGGGGTTCCTCCAGATCGTTGCCGGCTACATCATCGGGCGCTTTGTCGTCGCCGGTGTGCTCCTCCCCCGATACTTCCAGGGAAAGCTCGTCACTGCGTACGCACTGCTCGAGCAACGCTTCGGCCTGGCAACACGGCGGTTCACGTCGATCGTGTTCATGGGCACACGCGCGCTGGCAGATGCGGTGCGCGTGTTCGCGACGGCGATTCCGGTGGCATTGATCATTGGCCCGGCTATTGGCAATGAGGCACTCGTGATGCCGATCGCCGTGATCATTCTCGGCCTGCTCACGATCATCTATACCTATCGCGGCGGCATGCGCGCCGTTGTCTGGACGGAGTTACTCCAGGCGAGCGTCTACATCTTCGGTGGCCTTTCCGCCGTGTGGCTGCTCGGGCAATCCGTGGATGGCGGCTGGTCGCAGATCTTTGCGAGCGCGGGCGAGGCCGGAAAGCTCCAGGTCATAGACACGTACATGGGGTTCGATCGAGCGCACACGATCTGGGCCGGCTTGATCGGTGGCGCGTTCCTCGCGATGGCGTCTCATGGCACGGACCAGCTCATTGTGCAGCGCCTTCTGTCAGCACGAAACCTGAGGGATGCACAGAAGGCGATCATCGGCAGCGGATTTATCGTGTTCATCCAGTTCACGCTCTTCCTCGTGATTGGATTGGGTCTCTGGGCGTTTTATCAGGGGCGCGCCTTTTCCGCGTCTGACCAGATTTTCCCAAGCTTCATCATCGAACGGATGCCGCCCGGGCTCGTGGGGCTGATCGTTGCCGCGATCGTGGCGGCCACCATGTCCACGCATTCGGGAGCGATCAACTCGCTGGCGGCGAGCGCCACGCATGACATCTATATGCCGCTGACAGGCCGGAAGGCGGAGGATCCTCGCGTGCTGCGCGTCGGCAAGTTGTTCGCGATCGGCTGGGGTATCGTGCTGACGCTCGGTGCCCTGCTCTTCAAGCAACAGGGAACGCCGGCGGTGGTGGTCGCGCTGGGCATCGCGAGCTTCACGTATGGCGGGCTCCTGGGCGGATTCTTTCTCGGGATATTCTGGAAGCGTGCGATCCAGCGTGACGCGATCCTGGGCATGTCGCTAGGCATCCTCGCCATGAGCTTCATCGTGTTCGCGAAGCAGATGAGCGGCTGGGTTCCGGAGATGGCCCCGACCCTCGCGCCGTTCGCGCGCATTGCGTGGCCCTGGTACGTCCTCATCGGGACCTCCATCACCATGATCTGCGGAATTCTCAGCAGCTTTACCCACCCCATGCCGTCGGACGCTGACATGAAGGCGCGCGGATGAGCGATGTCGTGATCGGGATCGATGGGGGTGGTACGAAGACCCGCGTCATGGTCGCCGACGAACATGGCGCCGAGATCCTGACCATCGAGGGTGGCGGGAGTGCAGTGCGTGGCGAAGGGGGCGCGGAACGGTCCGCGGAGATCATCACGGCGCTCGTGCGCGACGCACTCAAGTCGAGCGACATGGAAAATGTCCGCCCTCGGGTGCTGTGTGCGGGCGTTGCCGGCACAGGGCGTGAGCCGGAGCGCCAGGCCCTGTGGCAGGCACTCGTAACGGCAGACATCGCCGAGGACGTGGTCGTGCATGCGGACGCAACGATCGCGCTCGACGATGCATTCGGTGAAGGCCCGGGGATCCTGCTGATCGCGGGCACCGGCTCCGTTGCGTTCGGGCGGGGGCCGACGGGGCGCGTCACGCGCTGCGGTGGGTGGGGACCCGTCATCGGAGACGAAGGATCGGGCGCGTGGATCGGGCGTCGCGCCCTGTCTGTGGTTACGGCCTCATCAGACGGTCGCGAGCCAGCGACCGCGCTCGTCGGTGCGGTGCTGACGGCCGCCGAGGTCGATGACGTGGCGGATCTTGTGGGGTGGGCAGCGAATGCCACCGCAGGGCAACTTGCCACGCTTGCGCCCGCAGTGGCTTCCGCGGCTGATGCAGGAGACCTGCGCGCGAATGCCGTGCTGACACTCGCCGTGGAGGAGCTGGCGATCCATGTGCGCACCGTCGCGCGTGAGCTATTCGGTGATGAGCGCGCCGCGGCGCCGGTGGCGCTCGCGGGTGGACTGATGGATCGCGGGTCGACCGTCAGGCGTCGGCTCGAGCATCGGCTGCGGTCTGCGGTCCCGGGGGCACAGATCCATCCCCATGAGGTGGTCCCGGCGCGGGGAGCGGTGCGCGGTGCGCTGCGGATGCTCGGTGTGGAGATGGGGACGTAGTCGAGGCGCCCGCGCCAGCTAGTGTCCGAGGATCGATGCTGATGGACCCGCGATGCCGCGTCTCTGCCCTGTGGACACAATGATCACATGACAATCGATCCCGGTGCTGGACGCCCGGCCCCCCTCTCACGGCTCGTGAATGTTCCCCGCCTCCTCGCGGCGTACTCCACAGTCACCCCCGATCCGGACGCACCATCACAACGCGTTGCATTCGGCACTTCAGGACACCGTGGCTCGTCGCTCGACGCGTCGTTCAACGAAGCGCACATCTGGGCCATCACGCAGGCCATTTGCCTTTATCGGAAAGCGGAATCCATAGACGGTCCGCTCTTTCTTGGTATCGATACGCACGCGTTGTCCGAGCCTGCCGCCGCAAGCGCGCTCGAGGTGCTCGCCGCGAATGGTGTCAACGTCATGGTCGACGATCATGACCGCTTCACGCCGACACCCGTCATCTCGCACGCGATTCTCGCGTACAACCGCGGACGCACGACGGGATTGGCGGATGGCATCGTCGTCACGCCGTCGCACAATCCTCCGGAAGATGGCGGCTTCAAGTACAACCCTCCACACGGCGGCCCTGCGGATACCCGCACCACCGGGTGGATCCAGGATACCGCGAATCGTTTCCTCGCCGCTGCGAACCAGGGGGTGAAGCGTGTTCCCGTCGCGCGTGCGCGGGCAGCAGCGACCACGCATCGCCATGACTATCGCGGGGCCTATGTCGCTGATCTTGGAAGCGTCATCGATATGGAGGTATTACGCGGCGCACAGGTCAGCATGGCCGTTGATCCGCTTGGAGGTGCCGGGGTCGACTACTGGGATGTCATTGCCGAGCGATACGGCATTCCGCTGACGGTGACCAGCCGTGACGTGGATCCGACGTTCGGCTTCATGCCCGTCGACTGGGACGGCAAGATCCGCATGGATTGTTCATCGCCGTACGCAATGCAGCGGCTCATCGCCCTCAAGGACAGTTTCGACGTGGCCTGGGCGTGTGACCCGGATCATGACCGGCACGGGATCGTTGCGCGCAGCACGGGACTCCTCAACCCAAATCACTACCTCGCGGTCGCGATCGAGTACCTGTTTACGCATCGCCCGGCATGGCCCGCTGCGGCCGGCGTGGGCAAGACGATCGTGAGCAGCAGCATGATCGACCGCGTGGTGAAGCGACTGCAACGCCCACTCGTGGAAGTGCCGGTGGGCTTCAAGTGGTTCGTCGACGGACTGCGGGATGGCTCGTTAGGCTTCACGGGCGAGGAGAGCGCCGGCGCGAGCTTTCTCCGCCGTGACGGCACCGTCTGGACGACAGACAAGGACGGCATCATCCTCGGCCTGCTCGCTGGGGAGATGACCGCGGTGACCGGGCGCAACCCCGGCGAGCTGCATGCGAACCTCACTCGCGAGTTCGGCGAGTCGTACTACGCGCGGATTGACGCGCCCGCGACTCCCGCACAGAAGAAGGCGCTCGGAATGCTTTCCGACGAACAGGTCACCATCCGGGAGCTGGCTGGTGACCCCATCGTCAGCATCCAGAGTGCCGCTACGGGGAATGGCGCGCCGATCGGCGGGATCAAGGTATCGAGCGAGACCGGCTGGTTCGCCGCGCGACCGTCGGGAACGGAAGACGTCTACAAGCTGTATGCGGAGAGTTTTCGCGGGCTCGAGCACCTGCACCGCATCCAGAGCGAGGCACAGGCGATTATTCGCGCCGTGCTGTCGTAGCGCGCCCTGTCATCAGGACGCGGCAACTGTTGCGGGTCACTGCACCAGTCGCAGCCGGCCGATCTCGTACTCTTTCGGCGGCTCGGCGCCGATCAGGTTTTTCACGAAGTAGTCCCAACGACGCCGCATCATGTAGTTGCTCATCGCGCCGAAACCGTGCCCCGCGTTCGGGAAGACAATGAGGTCGTAGTCCTTGTTGGCCTTCGCAAGGGCTTCCGTGAGAAGGAAGGTGTTGTACGGCGGCACATTCGTATCCAGTCCGCCGTGCGCAAACAGCAGCTTGCCCTTCAGGTTCTGCGCGTGCGTCAGGTTCGACTGGTCGACGTAGTTCTCTCCTGCGAGCAATCCTTGATACCGCTCACCCCAATCATCCTCATAGTTACGATTGTCGTGATTTCCTGACTCCGAGATGCCGACTTTGAAGAAATCCGGATAGCGAAACAGTGCGGACGCGGTCGCATACCCGCCGCCGGAGTGTCCCCAGATTCCCACGCGATCGAGGTCGATGAACGAGTATCGCTGCGCCAGCTGCCGCATGCCCGCGATCTGATCGGGCAGTGTGTTGTCGCCCATCTTGCCGTACGTCGCATCGGCGAATTCCTTCGAACGCCCCTTCGTTCCCATGCCGTCGATCACCACGACCACGAAACCCAGCTCCGCGACCGCTTGATGGTCGCCGCGTGCCGGGGAAAAGCTGCGGCTCCCGACGCTTCCCGTCGGCTCTGGATAGATGTAGTTGACAACGGGATATTTCCGCGTCGAATCGAACGACGACGGCGTGAACATCAGTCCGTAGATATCAGACTTTCCATCCCTGCCCTTCATCGTGATTTGCGTTGGCGGCTTCCACCCGGTGGCCAGCAGGCGCGACGCATCCGCTTTCTCGAGCGCCAGCAGCACCTTTCCGCTCATGTCGCGCAGCACGCTCACGGGCGGCACGACCGGCGTGGAATACGTATCCACGAAGTACTTCCCATCCGGAGAGACCGAAATGGTGTGGTCCGCGTTTTCCGGTGTGAGCAGTTGCTGGCCGCGCCCATCCAGGCCCACGCGGTAGAGATGCCGGTAGTAGGGATCGCGCCCCGGTTCCTTGCCGTTGCCTACGAAGTAGATCGCCCGCGCGCGTTCGTCCACGCGGACGATCTCGCTGACGTTCCCTTCCCCGCTCGTGATGCGGTGCTTGAGACGCCCGGTACCAAGATCGTACAGGTACAGATGAAGCCAGTTGTCGCGCTGCGACCACCAGACCAGCTCATTCGACCCGGGCAGTACGCGCCACAGCATCACGCGCAATGTCGCATCACCGACATGCGTCGCGGAGCGCTCCTCAAATAGCGTGCGCACGACGCCCGTGCTCGCGTTCGCCACGCGCACCCAGGCCTGCTTGTGATCGCGCGAGCTCGACACAAAGGCGACCGACTCGCCGTCGGGATACCAACTGACGTCACAGATGGTCAGGCCGTCGCAGGCGATATGGTCCGACACCGTCGAGCGGTGCTGGTCGGGCGGCATCTGGAAACGCACGACGCGCGGCCCGCTCGG
>JBKJKH010000641.1:0-2718 GCA_046597595.1 Gemmatimonadaceae bacterium | reverse complement strand
CGCGTGCATTGGGGTGAGGTATGGACCCCTGGCGCCAATTGGGCGACGACGCTCGAAGTCGATCGCGACGTCACGGTGGAGGGCCGAGCGCTGCAAAAAGGGAAGTACTCGATGTGGATGATTCCGCAGCCTGGCGAGTGGACTCTCGTGCTCAACCGCGTGGCGCGCACGTATCACACGCAGCGCCCCCCCGCAGATTCCGAGGCGCTTCGCGTGCCGATTCGCCCCGTGACCATTCCATCCGTGGAAGTGCTCACGTTTTCGTTCCCCACGGTGTCTGCCCAAGGCACGCGCCTGCAGATGCAGTGGAGCACGACGTCGGTATCGATCGACATCGGCGTAGGCGCCGCGCGAGCGAGTACCCTCGCCCAAGCGGAAGTCGAGAAGTACGTAGGGAGCTACCGCCTCACGTATTCACCGGGAGCAGGACCTCCGGGCGAGTTTCTATTTCGCGTGACCGTCCGCGATGGCGTGCTGCGCGGCCGTCTCGATCGCGGACTCTGGGGAGGTGACCCGGAGTTCGATCTGCTTTCACAAGGCGGTGGACGCTTCCGCCCGCTGCTCTATCGGCAAGGCAAGGCCTTCGATGCGGAAGACGGGTCTTTCGAGTTCATGGTCGCCGACGGCCCCGTTCAGGTCGTGCGATTACTCGGCATCGGCCGAACGTTTGCTACGGCGAAGCGGGAGCCGTAACCGGTCTTCCTTCAGTGGCTAGGGACGGAATCGAACCGCCGACACGCGGATTTTCAGTCCGCTGCTCTACCAACTGAGCTACCTAGCCCCACCAGCAAGACGCGAAACGTAATTGAGTTAGGGTGGGATTTCAAAGCCTGCCGCCCGCACTGTGAGCGTCGCCACACCCAGAACCCGCACTCCGCGCACCGATCTGCAAGCCGCTGGGCCGTAACGTCTTTCGCTTGTTACGCCCGCTCTCCGCACTCTCCAGCGCTCGCGGCACTGACCCTGCTTTAAGGGGTGACATGGCCACGCAATTCAACGCTCGATTTTCGACCCGACTGACCTCAGCGCCCCTGCGCGCTCTGGTAGCCGCCGCATGCCTTCTCACCGGGCTCGGCGGTACGGCGTCAGCGCAATTCGCCAACTTTGCCTTGGTCTCGTCCTCGACATCGCTCCGCGGTTCGAAGGCAAGCATTTCGAAGATGTACACCTTCGCCCGTCGCCACGATATCGATTTCCTGCGGACTGCCGCGGATGTCGACGCTGCGATTGTGCGCGGCAAGCTCGTGCCGCTGTCCGGGACAGCCTTTTATGAGGTGTCTGCCGCCGTCGGTTTTGCCTACGCCACGCCGGAAGCGCGTCACTTCGTCGAGACGCTCGCGCCGCATTTTGTCAGGAACTGCAACGCGCCGCTCGTCATTACGAGCGCTACGCGTCCCGAGACACGCCAGCCGCGCAACGCTTCTCAGCTTTCCGTGCACCCGACCGGTATCGCCGTCGATCTCCGGAAGCCTTACCCAGGCAGCTGCCTGAGTTGGCTGCGCGACACGCTGACGACGATGGAAGACAACGGCCTCATCGAAGTCACTGAAGAGCGGCATCCGCCGCATTTCCACGTTGCCGTGCTCGCCGAGCCCGGGAGCGCCCCGATCGCGGGTCTCATCGATCGCCTCGCAGCCATCGACTCCGCATCACCCAGCCCGCTGTTCAACACCTTCAATGCGTTGGAACAGACCGTCGCGCCGGGGCTCGCATTTCAGCCGCTCTTTCACGCGCCACTGCTGCCTTCGGAGTTGCTGGTTGCGATGACGGGCGAGGAAATCATCGCCGAGATCGACCAGGCACCAATCATGATCGAGAGCGTCTCCGCTGGAGACGTTGCACTGACGAAGCCGGACTCCGCGGACGCCAAGCCGACAGAACCGAAGAAATCCTCGGAGCGCGTCGATCGGTACACCGTGCGCTCAGGCGACACGCTGTGGGGCATCGCAAAGAAGCACGACCTCTCGGTCGGCGAACTTCAGCGGGCGAACAAGCTCGGGAAGAAGTCGCGCATCAAGCCAAAGATGATCTTGAAGATCCCGAACTGACCCGTTCACGCAGGAGCCGCTCTACGACTTTCGCGGAGTTGAGCACGCCGGGAACTCCGGCCCCTGGGTGGGTTCCCGCTCCGACAAAGTAGAGACCCTCGACATCAGGCGACCGGTTGTGATACCGGAAGTACGCTGACTGTGTGAGCAGTGGCTCCGGACCAAATGCTGCCCCGTCTGGCGATCGCAAGTCGCGCTCGAAATCGACAGGCGTCATGGAGAACTTCGTCACCATCCGGGCGCCGAGCGCCGGCAGGATACGCTGCTCGAGTGATTCAAGGATGCGCGTGAAGTATTCATCGCCGATCTCATCCCACTTCGCCCCGCCGCGCAGGTTCGGCACGGGTGAGAGCACGTACATCGATTCGGATCCCGGCGGTGCCAGGGACGGGTCTGTGCGCGTGGGAGCGTGCAGGTACAGCGAGAAGTCATCTGCGAGCACGCGACGCTCGAAAATGTCACGCAAGAGTTCGCGATATCGCGGTCCCATCACGATGGTGTGGTGCGCAAGATCGGGGTATGTCTTCTCGACTCCGAAATAGCCGACGAACAACCCCATGGATTGGCGCACAGCCGCGAGGCGCCGGTTGGAATGCCTCCGTCGTTGCTCTCCAGGCAGCATCCGTCCGTACGTCCACGTGGGATCGGCATTGCTCACCACGACGTGCGC
>JBKJKH010000303.1:0-6740 GCA_046597595.1 Gemmatimonadaceae bacterium | reverse complement strand
TAGCCCGCGCTGAACAACATGCGCTCGGCGTCCGGAAACGTGAGTCCGACGACGTTAGGCACCTTGCCCTCGTCCGGCAGGAGATCGGTCGGAAAGACGAGGAGGAAGACGATGAGGTACGCGGTGAGGAAGCCCCCGGCGGCCGCAACCAGGTAGGGGAACAACCGGCGCAGGCGCAGGCGCCAGTTCTTCATGCGCCAGCCCTTCGCAGACGCGCAGCAAAGGCGCCATCCGTGCCATGCCGCTGCGGCAGCACGCGCAGACGACCGGCATCGAGCACGACGTCCGGCACGACACCCGCCGGAGGCGGTGCAAGAGTGAAATCAGGATGCTCCGCGAGGAAGCGCTCGATGAGCGCGTCATTCTCCTCGGGCTCGAGCGAGCAGGTGCTGTAGACGAGCAGTCCACCCGGCTTCACGAGGCTCGCCGCGGAGACGATGATCGTCCGCTGCAGGGCGCCCATCACCGCGAGGTCTGACACCTTGAGCCGCCAGCGTGCGTCGGGATGACGGCGGAACGTGCCGGTGCCCGTGCACGGCGCGTCCACGAGCACGACATCCACCGGACGCGTCGCGGGATGGCGCGCATCGGCGACGAGCGGCAGGACAGTCGAGACATCGACGCGGGCCACGTTCATCGCCATGCGCCGCGCGCGCGGCTCTGACCGGTCGCTCGCAATCACCAGCGACGCGCGACGCGCAAGCTCGAGCGACTTGCCCCCAGGTGCCGCACACAAATCGGCGACGACACTGCCTTCCGGCACTGCAGCGTATGTCGCGACGAGTGTCTGCGCCGGATCCTGTACGAAAAAAAGTCCCTGCTTGAACGCGCCAAGCTCCATGATGCTGGTGCCGCTTGCGATCTGGATGCTGTCAGGGACGAGCGGCGCATCTTCAACCTTGACGCCTGCGCCTTCGAGCATTGCCTCGAGCTGCTCGCGCACCACGCCGACTGGACGTGCGACGATGCGCGCTTCCTGATTATTGGCCGCGAGCAATTGCGTGGTCTCTGCAGCCCCCCAACGGCCCACCCACCGCGCCACGAGCCAGCGCGGATGCGAATGTTCGAGGGCGAGGTGATCGATGGGATCGCCCGGCACCGGCGGCGCGACCGCGTCGCGCTCACGATCGAGCCGGCGCAGCACCGCATTGGTCAGCTTGCTCGCGCCGATTCCATGACGACGCTTCGCCAGCTCCACGGTCTGCGCGATGGCTGCGTAGGCGGGCACACTACCCATGAACAGCAACTGGTAGCCGCCAAGCCGCAGGAGGTCCTGCAGATCGGGATCGAGGCGCGCGAAACCGCCGCGGACACGCTCGTCGAGGACTGCATCAAGCCACCCACGGCGGCGCAGCATCCCCCAGACCAGCTCCTGCGTCCAGCGCCGGTCGCGCGCGTCGAGCGCACCTGCGCGGCGTTCAAAAGCCGCGTCGAGCAGGTCGCCCGCCCTGAGGTCGGCGCACGCCGCGACTGCCGCCGCGCGCGCTTCTGTCACGCCGCCGCGGGTCATCGTCTCACCGGCGGAGGGACGCGAAGACTTCACCCCAGCATCCCCACCGTTGGCGATGACGGCACCGCCACTTCGCGGCGCGGCATGCGGCCGGCAAGAAACGCCAGGCGTCCCGCGTCAACAGCAAGACGCATCGCGGTAGCCATGCGAATGGGATCGTCGGCCGCCGCGAGTGCGGTGTTCATGAGGATGCCGTCCACACCCTGCTCCATCACGACACACGCATCAGACGCCGTACCGACGCCGGCATCGACAATCACCGGCACCGTTAACCGGTGCTTGATGGTGCGAATGGCATAGGGGTTCAGCATGCCCAGTCCCGAGCCGATCGGTGACGCCAGCGGCATGACCGCTACAGCGCCCGCGTCCTCGAGTCTCAACGCAGTGATGAGATCGTCGTTCGTGTACGCCATCACCTTGAAGCCCTCGGCGGCGAGCACACGCGTCGCCTCGAGGAGACCCGTGACGTCGGGGAGCAGAGTCTCTGCGTCGCCAATCACCTCAAGCTTGACCCACTCGTTGAACCCCGCGGCGCGCGCCAGGCGCGCATAGCGCATCGCATCATCCGCGTTGTAACAGCCCGCGGTGTTCGCCAGCAGGAAGTAGCGCTCAACGTCGAGATGATGCAGCACGCCGTCTTCCTGCGACCGGTCGAGCGGCACGCGACGCACGGCGACCGTGACGACCTCCGCTCCCGACGCCTCGATCGCGCGCCCCATGATCTCGTTCGACAAATACTTGCCCGTGCCGACCATCAGGCGCGACCGGAATTCCCGCCCCGAGACGGTGAAGGACGAATCCAGGCTCGGTTCGAGGGCGGCGGCGGCGGCGTTCACTCAGCCTCCACCAACAAAATGCACGATCTCGATCTGGTCGCCTTCCGCAAGCGCGACGTCCGGCAGCGTCGTCCTGTCGCGAAGGATCTCCCGGTTCCGCTCCACGACAACAAGCCGGGGATCCAGATGAAGTGCCGCGAGCAGCGCGGCGACGCTCGACCCGCCGGGCACGCTCCGCTTCTCACCGTTGAGCTGGATGGTCAGCGTGGCTTCCAGGGTGCGCGCGGTCATACCGTGAAAGATAGTCGGCGACGGCGGCGCCGGCATCGCGTCCCTCCCAGACGCCGCGGATGACCGCCACCCCGGCCAGGCCCGCCGCCGTCAACGCCGGAATGTGCTGCGGCCGAACCCCGCCAATGGCGACGACCGGGACCCGGCTCACCTCCGCAATCTCCATGGCAAACTCCAGCCCTCGCGCGTCACGGTCCGGGTGTGAAGCCGTCCGGTAGATATTCCCCGCCACGAGCCAGTGCGCGCCCGCTTCCGCCGCATCCCGCGCTTCCATCGCCGAGTGCACGCTCGCGCCGATCCGCATTGCCGGGGCAGCGAGGCGGGCGTCGGCAACCGTGAGCGAGCGCGAGGTGAGCTGGACGCCGTGCGCATCGGTTGCGAGCGCGACATCCACGCGGTCGTTGATCACGATCCAGCTTCCGGTCGTGTTCGCTACTGGAACGAGCGCGGCGGCCAAGTCAAAAATTTTCCGCGTCGTTGTCCTGCCGCCCCGCAGATGAAGCGCAATGCGTGCCCCGCCCGCCGCAAGCACGCTGCGGGCTGTCGCCTCAAAGTCGGCGTGGCGAAGGACGTCGTCGGTGGTGACGACATGGAGCGGAGGCAGCACGGTCAGCTGCCGAAGATGTCGCCGACGGCCACTCCCCGCCCGGCGGCCCAGTCCGCGGCGCGAAGCCGCTTCTTCCCCGCAGGATGAACCCAGTCAATGCGCAGCGCTCCGTCGCCACCAGCGACGATCATCCCTTCGGCGTTGAGGTCCAGCACCCGCCCTGCCTCCGCGCGCGCGCCGCCGATGTATCGCGCACCGAACAGCTTCACACCTGCACCGCGCAACGTCGTCCACGCTCCCGGTTTCGGATCGTACGCGCGGATGAGCCGCGAAATCTCCCGCGCGCCTCGCGTCCAGTCGATCTGCGCTGCGTCCCTGTCAACCTTGGGCGCATGGGTGGCCAGCGCGTGATCCTGCCCGGTTTCAACGATGCGACCGACGCTGAGCATCGACAGCGATTCGATGAGCGCCTGCGCGCCAAGCTCGGAAAGGCGCATCTGCAATTCCCCGTATGTCTCGTCCTCGAAGATGGGCGCGGTCACGCGATGCAGCATGGGCCCCGCATCGAGCGCCGGCACCATGCGCATGATGGTGACGCCGGTTTCGGTGAGCCCGTCGCGAATCGCGGCCTGAATCGGTGCCGCACCGCGCAGGGCAGGGAGCAGCGACGCGTGAATGTTGAGCGTCCCCTTCGCCGGCATGTCGATGACGGACTGTGGCAGGATGTGTCCGTACGCGACCACGATCGAGAGCTCAGCGCCAAGCGCGCGCATCTCGCTCAGGAAGACATCTCCGCGCGGCTTCTCCGGTTGCAGGACGACCAGCCCTTCCTCGATCGCCACCTGCTTGACCGGCGACGGCACCACCGTCGAGCGCGAGCGCCCGATCGATTTATCCGGCTGCGTCACGACCCCGACGACGTCGAACCCTTCGCCGAGCAAGGCGCGAAGCGGCGGCGTTGCGAATGCGGGTGTGCCCCAGAAGAGGATGCGCAGGCTACAGGGTCTCGTCGGTGTGATGCTCCGCGATCTCTTCCGCAGTCAGCTTGCGGAGGTTGCCCGAATACTTCGCCCGCTCCTCATCCCACTCCTTCATGGCCATTCTCTTCTTGAGGTAGCTGAGGTAATCGATGAACAGCTTCCCATGGAGATGATCGATCTCATGCTGCAGGCAGCGCGCGAGCAGGTCGGAGGCCGAGAGGTCGAAGGTCTTCCCGTTGCGATCCATGGCGTGCACGGTGACGCGCGTTGCCCGCTCCACGTCGCCGTAGATCTCGGGGATGGACAAACACCCCTCCTCGCCCTTCGCCTTGCCCTCGGCGGCGACAAGCTCGGGGTTGATGATCACGAATGGATTGTGGTCGACATCAATGACGGCGAGGCGCTCGGATCGCCCGACCTGCGGGGCCGCGAGTCCGATCCCTTTCGCTGTGTACATCGTTTCGAACATGTCGTCGATCAGGCGGCGCACGTCGTCCGTCACTTCGCGCACGATCTTCGTTTCTTCCCGGAGGACGGGCGAGCCGAAGACATGAATGTCCAGCAGGGCCATCGTGATCAGGCCGAGGCAACGCGGGCGATGCCGCGCCGCTCGATGATGAGGCGGGATTCGCCGGACTTGATGGTGATCTCATCGTCCATCGACGGATCGGTTTCGCCTTCCTTCGTGGCCTCCTTCAGGTGCACGATTTCGCCGACGACGCCGCCCGAGGTGATGACCTTGTCGCCGCGCTTGAGCGACTTGAGCCGTGCCTCGTGTTCCCGGCGCTGCTTCTGTTGCGGGCGGATGAGGAGGAAATAGAAAATTCCAAAGATGGCCGCGATCTGGAAGAGAAACGCGGCACCGGCACCGCCGCCGAATCCCTGGAGGGCGAGCAGCGAGAGCGAAAACGAATGAGTCATGGCTTGGAGTCGTGATAACGCGCGAGCCAGTCCTGGCTCCACGCTTCGAGGCGCCCTGCGCGGATCGCGTCCCGCGCGTCCCGCATCAGGGCAATCAGGAAATGTACATTGTGCAGGGACAGGAGGCGCAGTCCGAGTATCTCCTCGGAGACGAAGAGGTGGCGCAGGTACGCGCGCGAGAAACGGGTACACCCCACGCAATCGCATTCCGCGTCGAGGGGGCGGGGATCCTCCCGAAATTCAGCCCGCTTGATGTTGAACCGCCCGCTACTTGTGAACACGGCACCCGTCCGGCCCATGCGCGTCGGGGCCACGCAGTCGAACAGGTCGATGCCGCGCCGGACGCCCTCGACCAGGTCTTCGGGGAAGCCGACTCCCATCAGGTAGCGCGGACGATTCGCCGGGAGTGCCTGGCCCATGACCTCGATCATCGCATACATGTCGGGCTTGGCCTCGCCGACCGAAAGCCCTCCGATGCCGTAGCCGCTCCAGTCGTGCATGCCCGTCACCGCGCTCGCCGCTTCCCGCCGCAGCTCCGCATGGATGCCGCCTTGCACCACCGGAAACAGTGCCTGCGGGAGACGGTCTCCCTCCCCACGCTCCTTCGCAGACAGGCGGTCATGCTCGGCCAGGCAGCGCGCCAGCCACCGGATGCTGCGCTCACTCGCATCACGTGCCAGCGCTGCGTCTGACTGGCCGGGAATGACGTGATCAAACTGCATGATGACGTCCGCACCAAGGTCGTGCTCGATCCCGATGACGCTTTCGGGAGTAAATGCGCGCTTCGACCCGTCGATGTGGCTCCGGAACTCCACACCCTCTTCCCGGATGGTGCGCAACGTTTCCAGTGAGAACACCTGGAACCCGCCCGAGTCGGTAAGAATGGGGCGATCCCATGCCATGAACTCGTGCAGCCCGCCGAGTTTGCGCACGAGGTCATTGCCGGGGCGCAGGTGCAGATGGTAGGCGTTCGCGAGGATCATCGACGCACCCATCGTCCGGAGATCGTCGGGGTCGAGCGACTTGACCGTACCAAGCGTGCCCACCGGCATGAACGCTGGCGTGGAAATGTCACCATGCGGAGTCGTGAACATGCCGCACCGCGCGGGCCCGTCTGTGGCGTCGATGGTAAAATCAAACATCCGGCACGATCGCCATCGCGTCACCGTACGAGAAGAATCGATACTCCATTTTCACCGCTTCGGCGTATGCACGCATGACATGCTCGTGGCCGGCGAATGCCGCGACAAGCATGAGCAGGGTAGACCGTGGCAGGTGAAAGTTGGTCACGAGCGCATCGACCGTACGGAAGTGAAATCCAGGGCGGATGAAGAGCCGCGTCTCGCCTTCGCCAGCGCGAATGCCTCCGGCCTCGTCGGCCGCGCTCTCGAGCGCGCGTGCGCTCGTAGTGCCGATCGCCCACACCCGTTTCCCCGCGGCCCGCGTCTCCGCGACGGCACGCGATGTCGCGTCGGAGATCGAATACCACTCCTCGTGCATTACATGCTCGGCGGGGTCTTCCGTGTCCACTGGCCGGAACGTTCCCGCGCCTACATGCAGCACGATCTCAGCCCGCCTCACGCCGTTCTGCTCGAGTGTGGCGAGCAACTCCGGTGTGAAGTGCAGCCCGGCTGTTGGCGCGGCGACTGAGCCCGTCTCCCTGCCAAATACTGTCTGGTAGCGCTCCCCGTCGGCGGCGTCATCCGCGCGTGCGA
>JBKJKH010000334.1:0-3693 GCA_046597595.1 Gemmatimonadaceae bacterium | reverse complement strand
CGCGACGCAGTGCGTAATGGCTTCTCCCAGCGCGCGCGCATTGTCGCGCGCGATGTCGGCCAGATACGCTCGCCCGTCCTCCGCCGGCAACGTCGCCACGTAACGATGCGTCGCCGTCCGGAATCGGATCGGGGCATCGAGGAACTGACAGCAGAGCCCCCAGCGAATTCGCGGAGCCGCCATCTCGGGACGCATGATCATTCGGTTCGTACGCCGGTGCGCTGGAGCGACACGCGCGTCACTTCCCGTTCAACCGCGCGTACAGCCGCGTGAAGCTCGCGAGTTGCGCGCGCATGTCGGCGGTGGGCGGTCCCACCTGCGGCTCGAGCAGCTGGTGGAGCGCGCCCACGCGCATCTGCAGCTCGGCGATCGTGTCGGCGCGCGCACGCGACGCCGGGCCAAGGGCGCGCGTGCGCTGCTCGAGCGCCGATGTCGCGACGTAGAGCGCGGCGATGGAATCGAGCGCCGAGTGCCACGACTCGCGCGCGGCGGGCGAGGCATCCTGCCGCCGGTCGGCGCGTACGTCGAAGGTGCGACGCGCGAGCGTATCGCCCGCCACGTTCACCGTGAGCGTGTACCGTCCGGGCCGCACGAACGCCCGGTTCACGGGACGGCGCCGCTCTTCGTCCTCGCCCGCGCCAGCCGGCGCTTCGAGTGGCGAGAGGATGGCCGGCATTGCCGCGCCGCGAAGGTTCCAGGTCACAGCCGTCGGCCCGCGCCGCGCGACGACGACTTGTCGCCACACCTCCGCGCCGCCCGACCGCCGCACCACCAACGTGGCGGACGCTCCCGAGTCGCGCGCGAGCAGGGTGAAAGTGATTCCGTTCGCTGGATTCGCGCCGCGAAAGTGTACGTCGCCACTGTGGCTGATGCGCGCGGCAAGCCGCTGCTGGTGCACCACCGCCGGCAGAGGCGCGAGCCGCACCGGCGCGGACGACGTGTCCATCAGCATGGCCCGCAGCGGCCGCAGGTCGTCGAGGATCCAGATGCCGCGTCCGTGGGTGCCGAGCACCAGCGCGTCGTCGCGCGGCTGGATCACGAGGTCGTTCACCGGCACTGTGGGAAGGTTGGCGCGGAGTGACCGCCAGCTCCGCGCGCCGTCGGCGGACGCGAACAGGCCAAACTCGGTGCCGAGATAGAGCAGATTCGGCGCGATCAGGTCCTCGCGAATCACGTGAGGCACGACCGACACCGGCAGGTTCGCGGCGATGGAGCTCCACGTCTGCCCGTGATCGGTGGAGCGATAGAGCCAGTTGCGGAAGTCGCCGTTCTGGTGGCCGTCGAACAGGGCGTACACCGTACCGGCGGCGTGGCGTGAAGCCTCGAGGTGTCGAGCCCAGGTGCCCTTGGGCAGGCCGGGCACGCGATCGGCGATGCTCCGCCACGTCGCTCCCTCGTCGCGCGAGACGTGCAGCTGTCCGTCGTCGGTGCCCACGTACAACGTGCGGCGGTCGCGCGGCGATTCGGCGAAGGCGCTCGTGGTGGGAAAGAACGACACGCCGTCGTCGAGCGAGAGGATGGATGAATCGGGCCGCTGGCCCATGATGGCGAGCGAGCGTCGAGCCACCCCCGTGGTAAAATCGCCGAGCTGAGTCCAGCTCTCGCCGCGGTCGCGCGAGCGGTAGAGGCTGCGCATGCCGGCGTAGAGCGTCCGCGGATCGTGCGACGATACAGTGAGCGGCGAGTTCCAGTTGGCTGCTTCCTGAAAGCGCCCGACACGCGGGGCGGGCGGGCCCCAGTTTCCGCGCTTGTAGACGTCGCCGTCGGGCCACATGGGACGGATCGTGCGCCGCTCCATGGTACGCAGGTCCACGCGCGTGAGCCCCATGTACTGCGAGCTCACGTACAGGGTGCGGTTGTTCGTCGTGTCGAACACCGAGTGGAAGCCGTCACCGCCGCCAACCTGGAACCAGTCCTCGTTGAGGATGCCGTCAGTCCAGCTCGTGGCACTCGGTCCGCACCAGGTGTTGTTGTCCTGCAGACCGCCGCACACCCGAAAGGGAATGGAGTTGTCCACGCCCACATGGTAGAACTGCGAGACGGGCAGGTTGCGCTGGTAGAGCCAGTGTACGCCGCGATCGTACGAGATGCCGAGGCCCCCATCGTCGCCCTTCACCACGTGGCGCGAATCCTTCGGGTTCACCCAGATGATGCGATCGTCGCCATGCAGCGTCTGCCGCGGCTCGCGCCAGGTATGTCCGCTGTCGTCGGAGACAGAGTACTGCACCTGGTAGAGCCGCCGCTCGTCGCTCGGATCCACGAGCAACTTGCTCGAGTAGGCGGGGCGCGGGTTGTAGTCGCCCATCCTGCGCCAGCTCGCGCCCCGATCGTCGGAGCGATAGATGCCGGCGAGCCGCTGCTCGTACGAGATGCTCGACGTGTAGCGTTGCCCCTGCTCGATTGAGACGTAGACGATGCTCGGGTTCCGTCGGTAGATCGAGATGCCGATGCGTCCGAGGATGCCTGTCGGCAAACCGGCGGAGATCCTGGTCCAGGTCGTGCCGCCGTCGGTGGACTTGTGCAGCGCGGAGCCGGGCCCGCCGCCCACGAATCCGTACGCCTGGCGGCGGCGCTGGTAGGTGGCCGCGTACAGCGTGCTCGGGTCGGCCGGGTCCATCGCCACTTCGGTCACGCCGGTGTCCTCGTCGCCGGTGAGCACGAGCTGCCAGCTGCGTCCGCCGTCGAGCGTGCGATACAGCCCGCGCTCCTTCGACGGCGCCCAGAGCTTGCCCGGCACGGCGACGAACACGATGTCGCGATTCACTGGATGCGTGAGGATGCGCGCGATGTGGCCGCTTTCGGGGAGTCCCATGTTGGTCCACGACGTGCCGCCATTGGTGGACTTGTAGATCCCGTCGCCCCAGCCCGAGCTCTGCCGGTTCGTTGCTTCGCCGGTGCCCACCCAGACCACGTTGGGGTCACCCTGGAAGAGACCGAGCGCGCCGACCGAGTGGACGTTCTGCTTCTCGAACACCGGGGCGACGGTGATGCCGTTGTCCGTGGTCTTCCACACGCCGCCCGTCGCGCTCGCGATGTACATGAGTGTCGGATCGGATTCGGAGACTGCGACATCCGTGATGCGTCCCGACATCGTCGCCGGCCCGATGAACCGGAAGCGCAGCGTGTTGAGCATCGGAGCGTCGAGCGTGCGCTGCGCGGCCATGGGTGTTGCGGCGGCGAGCGCGAGACAGAGTGCAGCGGTGAGTCGCATGAGTCGGTAGTGCGTGAAGAGATGGGTGGGAGCGTCTGGAAATGCTCGGCGGTGCAGTTTCGCGCAATGGTTGGACGGCTACCCAGGCGGCGGGGAGAGTTGCCAAGCGCGGCGGGGCGCGACCAACTTGGCGCGCGACCGATCCAACCGACCTTCGCCTTCACTACGAGGTTCTTGTGCGACACTACAGCGCGACGTCTCCGTCATGCCGCGCGCGCGCCCTGCGCCGCTGGTTCCTCGGGCTCGCCGCGCTAGCCGCGCTGGAGGTTGGGACGGCGGCCGCCCTCTCCGCCCAGGTGACGGCCATCCGGGTCGGCCGTCTCGTCGATCCCGACGCGGGAACGGTGTCGGCCAACCAGGTCATACTCGTCGAGAATGGGAAGTTCACCGCGGTCGGCGGCAACGTGGTCATTCCCGCCGGCGCTGCGGTGATCGACCTGTCGGGTCTCACTGTCGTTCCTGGGTTGGTCGACGCGCACAAC
>JBKJKH010000135.1:0-2629 GCA_046597595.1 Gemmatimonadaceae bacterium | reverse complement strand
ACCCACGATCGGCATGATGACGTCGTCCACGACGCCCTTGACGACATCGCCCATCGCGGCGCCGATCACGACGCCAATGGCGAGCGCGAGCGCGTTCTGCTTGATGAGGAAAGCCTTGAACTCGGTCAGCATGATGACTCCCGTTGTGGTGTTCCAGCGGCCCGAAGCATGCAAACGGGATCGTGAAGGTTCACGTCCTACCCGCATCTCGACATGAGCAAGCTTCTCCGCGGTATGGCTGCCGGTTACGGCGCGAAAAAACTGGGTGGTGGGTGCTTCAGTACAGTACTGATCTTCCTGTTGCTCTGGTGGCTTCTGGGGAACTTCGGGATCTTCAAGTAGTCCTGAAGATCGCGCCATCCTTCATGACGAAGCGCACCCGGCGGAGCGACGACAGGTCGCTCGTCGGGTCGCCGTCGACGGCGATAAGATCGGCGAAGAGTCCGGCTTTCACGGAGCCCACCCGCTCCTCCCAGTGGAGGAGTTTCGCGTTTCCGGATGTCGCCACGCGCAGCACATCCATGGCGCGCATGCCATAGTCCTGCATCAGCAGGAGCTCACGCACGTTGTCGCCGTGTGTGAAGACACCCACGTCCCCTCCAGCGCACATCGTGACGCCGGCGTCGAGCGCGGCACGAGTGCTCGCGCGCTTCTGCTTGATGGACACCGGTTCGGGGTCCGTGCCAGGCTTCCATCCGCGGTACTGGAGAATCGCATGTCCTGCCGCGAGTGTCGGACAGAACGCGACGCCCTTTTCCTTCATGAGACGGAAGACTTCCGGCGTGCCGTTATCGCCATGTTCGATGGTCTCCACACCCGCCAGCGTTGCCCGGCGCATCCCCTCGGCCGTTGACGCATGTGCAACAACAGCGCGTCCCGATGAACGCGCGACGTCCACAATGCGCGTGAGTTCCTCGAGCGTGAACGTGGGGCGCGCGGTCCCGTCCGGCCCCCAGCGATAGTCCGCGTACACCTTGATCCAGTCGGCTCCGTGTCCGATCTGGTCGCGGACGACGCGCGTGAGCGTCTCGCCATCGGCCTCTTCCGCACCCTGCGGAACGTCCCATGCCGCCCCGGTGCGCCGTGGAGCATACGAGCCCGTGGCGACGATCGCGCGGCCGGTCACGACCAGGCGCGGGCCCGGAATGATCCCGCGTTCCACTGACTGCGCAAGCCCGACATCGGCGTATCCCGCGCCCTCGGTTCCGAGGTCCCGGAGCGTGGTGAATCCTGCGTAGAGCGTGGCGCGGAGGTGGTTCGTCGCGCGCGCGACGCGCTCCACGAGCGACTCATCGAGGACCTGCCGGTCCCAGGGCGCTTCATTGTAGGGATGCAGGAGCACATGGCTGTGCATGTCAATCAGGCCGGGAAGGAGCGTCGCGCCCGGAAGCTCCACGATCGTCGCCCCGTCGCCGCGCACATCGGCTGAAGGGCCGGCGGAGACGATGCGCTTGTCGCGCACCAGCACGACCCATCCCGTCCGGAGCTCGGAGCCGTCGAAGACGCGTGCCGGACGCAGCAGGAAGGACGTCGATACGGGGGCCAGCACCTGTGCCTGCAACACGGCGCTGGTCGCGAGGCACGCGAACGCTGTGGCGGCGAAGCGGAGAATCGGAGTGGACATGGCCACAATCTTACCGCAGTTTGTACTCATGCGCGCGTCGCCTCCTTCGCACATGCGGGCGTCGCCAATCGGGCTGCCTACCGACATCGCGCTGCACCCCATTCTGGATGGACCGTGGGTGCATCGTTTCGTGCAGCTCGATGGCGTGCGGCTGCACTACGTCGAGGCCGGTCAGGGGCCGCTCGTCGTGCTCCTGCATGGCTTCCCGGATTTCTGGCTTGCCTGGCGTCGCCAGATCCCCGCGCTCGTGAATGCCGGCTTCCGCGTCGTTGCACCCGACCTTCGAGGCTTCAACCTCTCCGACAAGCCGCGCGGGTCCGCTGCGTACTCGCTGAGTACGGTGGCGGATGACATCGTCGCGCTGATCGCCAGCCTGGGGGAGAAGCGTGCGTCTATCGTGGGTCATGACATCGGGGGCGCCGTCGCGTGGGCCATCGCGCGGCGCTCGCCCGACGTCGTGGCGCGCATCGTGGCCATCAATGCGCCCCCTGCACACGCATTTCGCGCGGCGCTCCACCTGCCCGCGCAGCTGCGTCGCTCCTGGTACATGCTGTTCTTCGCAGTGCCCTGGATTCCGGAACGTGTGCTCGGCGCACGCCGTGCGCGCATGATCGGCCGAATTCACGAAAAAGGCGCTGTGCGCGCTGGCGCCTTCGAGGAGGAGGAGATTGAAGCGTACGAACACGCCGCGTCGCGCCCGGGCGCCCTGCATGCGATGCTCAACTATTATCGCGCGATGTTCAGGAGCGTATTCGGTAATTCCGGTGAGGCATTTGCGCAGGCGCGCGCGACGGTGGCTGGCGAGCGGATGACCATTGGCCGGAGCAGCCGGATGAATCGGCCGGCGCTCGTGCTGTGGAGCGACGACGAGCCATTCCTCGACCCATCCATCGTCGACGATCCGGCAAACTGGGGTGCCGACGTGCGTGTCCACCGCATTCCGCGCGCAGGCCACTGGCCCATGGCCGACGCGCCGACGGAAATGAATCGCGCACTCATTGCCTT
>JBKJKH010000130.1:0-2503 GCA_046597595.1 Gemmatimonadaceae bacterium | reverse complement strand
CTGGGTGCCGACAATCTCGCCGCTCTTCCTGATGAAGCATTCGGCGGATTTTCCGGAGCGCCTCGACGATCCGCGCTGGTACGAAGGCGTGCCCGATGACATTGCCCGGGAGATTCGGGCGTCGCTCGCGAACGTGCCCGCACTTCCCTATTACGCGCTCGTCCCCAGCCGCATTCCGGCTGCACCCACGAAATTTCGACAGCTGCGCGAATCCGGGGTGCGCATGCTCATCGGCACCGACGCCGGAATTCCAACAATGTTCCATGGCGATGCCACCTGGCGCGAGATGGCGACATGGGCAGATCTCGGCGTCCCGGCCATGGAAATCATTCAGGCCGCAACGATCTGGCCGGCACGCGCGCTGCGGCAGGAAGCGAATCTCGGCGTACTCGCGCCCGGACGCTATGCTGACGTTATCGCCGTGCGCGGAGATCCCTTGAGCGACATGCGCGCAATGCGCGACGTGGTGGTCGTGGTGAAGGGTGGGAGGCGCGTGAAGTGAAGGTCGTCCTCCGGGTGATTGTCCATTACGCCGCGCTGATCCTCGTGACCTGGCTGGTCTGGGGTATGCTGCCGGCCGCCGCAACCAGTCAGCTACCGGTCCGCGAGCTCTTTGGCCTCGAAGCGCTGCGCGTCGGCGATGTCTCACAGGGTGAAATCTTCGCGCAGGTCGCACAGGCGAGCGGCGTGCGCACGCTGCTCGCCACCGCGTCCGTGGCGATGGCAACGGCATTTCTCCTGTCGCTTCCCGTTGCGTGGGTCTACATCCTCACGCGCGCGAAGCGTGGCTTCCAGCAGTCGGTCGTGCAGACGATGGTCATTCTCCCCATCGTCGTAGCGGGCATCCTCGTGCTCGTCAAGAACAGCCTTGCCCTCGCGTTCAGCCTCGGTGCGGTGGTCGCCGCCGTGCGTTTCCGCAGCTCGCTCGACGACAGCAAGGACGCGGTCTACATCTTCCTCGCCATCGGGATCGGACTCGCCTCAGGCGTGCAGATTCCAATTGCCGTGGTTCTGAGCGCGATGTTCAATGCCGTGATCCTGCTGCTCTGGTACACCGACTTCGGCCGCGCCGCGGCCGCGCTCGAGGGGGATCTCGCGCAGCGCCGCCTCGATAGTGCGCGCGACATCGCGAATCGCACCGGCGCGTTCATTGCGCGCCTGGACTCCGAAGTCCTCGAGTCGATGTCACCCGATCAACTCGATGCCCTCGCCGACCGCGCGTGGCGACGCAAGAAACGGCAGGGGGGCAAAGGCAGCAAGAAGGACTCGTCCCCTACTCCTGAATTCAGCACGGGTGAGGGTCCCGTCACCGCGGCCTTTGAATCCATGCTTCGTGTCCAAGTCAGCGATCCCGTCGCCGCGCGCGCCGCCGTCGATCCGCTCCTCACCGAACTTTTCCCTCGCTGGCGCTATGGCGGCATCGTGCACGACCCGGACGGCACGCATTGGCTCGAATATGGTGTCGCACCGCCGGAGATTCGCCTGCCGCAGGAAGTGCTCTACGAGATCCGCACCCGTTCGCACTCCACCGTGTTGAGGGCTGAACTGGTCTGAAGGCATCAGCCCTAGCGCAGCACTGCGGCGCCGTACATTCTCGCATCACTCGTCTCACTCGTGTCAGTCACTCGTGTCAGTCACTCGTCTCACCCGCGACAGCTACCCAGGCGTTCCCATGTCGAAGATTGGCCTTCTCGCTTTCGCCCTGCTTTGCGTTTCGTATCCGCTCGATGCCCAGGATCCCGCAAAGGCGAAGAAACCGAAGAAAAAGCAGCAAGGCGATTCAGTCACCGCGGCGCCGCTCAAGCGGCTGTTCACTGCCACGCAGCCGCTGGAGATGAGCATAACGACAGACCTGAAGGCCTTTACGCGCACGCATGAACGCGGCGCGCCGGTACGCTCAGCTTCCCTCGCGTACACCGATTCAGCCGGCCAGCAGGTAACGCTGCCCATCCAGATGGGGGTGCGAGGCAATTTCCGCCTTCAGGCGCGGAACTGTTCGTTCCCGCCGACACGACTCGTTTTCGACAGCACGGTGAAGAAGACGATATTTGCCGGGCAGAAGCGGCTCAAGCTCGTGACGCGCTGCCAGAAGAACGACGAGTACGATCAGTACATCCTGCAGGAATTCGCGCTGTACCGCGTGTACAACCTGTTGACGCCGCTCAGCTTTCACGCGCGTCTCGCCCGCGTGACCTTCAACGATCAGCAGAAAAAGGAAGAGCCCATCACAATGTGGGCATTCATGATCGAGGAGGACGGCGACATGGCGAAGCGCAACGCGGCGACGTTGATCGACCAGAAGGGCGCGCTGTGGGATGACCTGGACGGTGAAGTCCTGCGCACCATGTCGCTGTTCGAGTTCTTCATCGGCAACACGGATTGGTCGGTTGGCGGGCTGCACAACGTGAAACTCGTGCGCGATGCGCAGATGAATATCCGCACCGTCGCCTACGACCTCGACTGGTCGGGAGTCATCTCCACACGCTATGCGCGGCCGGATCCG
>JBKJKH010000656.1:0-3444 GCA_046597595.1 Gemmatimonadaceae bacterium | reverse complement strand
ATCGGCGACTTCAATCCGCAGAACATTTCGTTGACCGCAGTCAACCCGCACTCGGAGCTCATCCCGGTCGCCCGCATCAACGGCATCACGTCGGCGATCACCTCCGCGGGCGGCGGCAGCATCAGTGGCTTCGCAGCGTTGATGGATCTCGCGGGATGGACGACGGCAGAGATGGGCGTGAAGCGACAGGCGGCAATGGTGGTAACCTTCCCCACTATCCGGCGTGGATTCGGAGGAGGAGGAGGGGGCACGGCTGCCGGAGCGAATCAGGCCGAGGAGATTGCGCGACGCACCCAGGCGCTGCGCACCTACTTCACCGATGCGAAAGCCTACTCGGATCTCCGCCGCAGGGCAGGTGCGGAGTGGACGGGACGTAGTAATCAGCCGATGGATGCCATGCTGCCGGTCATCCGCGGCGAGATCCCTGTGCTCTTTGATGTCCAGAGCATCGAACAGATCCGCGGCGCGCTGGCCATGGCCGATTCGTTTGGATTGAAGGTAATCCTGCGCGGCGGCAAGGACGCGTGGCGCATGGCAGACACGCTCGCTGCGCGCAGGATTCCCGTCATCGTCGGTCCGATTACCTCGACACCCGAGGGCGACGATCCATACGATCTCGTCTATGCAAATCCCGGCGTGCTTGCAAAGGCGGGCGTGCTGATCGCGTTTCAGAGCGCGGATGCTGCGGAAGTGCGCAACCTTCCGTACCAGGCTGCGCTCGCGACGGCGTATGGTCTTGATCCCGATGAAGCCCTGAAGGCGGTCACGATCAACCCCGCGCGCATCTGGGGCGTGCAGGACCGCTACGGTTCGCTCGAGGTGGGGAAGGTGGCCAACCTGTTCGTCGCGACCGGCGACCCACTCGATGTCAGGAGCACGGTCAAATACCTCTTTATCCGGGGCGAGAGCGTGCCCGTTGCTGACCGTCATTCCAAGCTATACGACCAGTTCCGGGCGCGGCCGAGGCCGAGGCCGTAGTGGGCAAAGTGTCGGTTCCGTGAGACTAGCTGATGTAGGATGAATGCAACACCAGAGTCGTCCGTGCGTGCAGGACGACTCTGGTCACCTGAGCTATCTCTTTCATTCATAACAGCTTATGCGTAAAGAGTGCGGCTCGCGAGCACGGAATGGCATTCGCTATACTCTGCTCCCAGCAGCCGCCGCAACTGAGCGGCTGGTCTCTTTAGGAGGTCTGGAATCATGCGGATGAAATTTTTCGCGCTGGCACTCGTGCTCGCGCCGGTTGCAGTCAGCGCACAGAGCCTGGACTTGGGCTCGGCTCCGACCCCTCCGTTCACGGTAGGTGGTGGCGACGTCACCGCTCCGGGAATCGGCGGCGGCGGCGGTTCAGGTATCACGCCAGTTGCTCTGTCAGTCACGCCCGAACCTTCCACCTACGTGCTGCTCGCCTCCGGCCTGCTCGGCGTATTTGGTATCGCTCGCCGCAGGGCACAGAAGTAGCTCCTCCCGCAGGCGCGCAGGACCGCAGGACCGCAGGACCGCAGGACCGCAGGACCGCAGGACCGCAGGGCGCAGAGAACAATTCTGTGCCCTGTTCTTTTTTTTGCAGGGGCTTCGTTCTCGTTTTATCTACTTGAGTCATGAGTCATGAGTCGTGCGTCTACCTCCTGAGCTGTGCGTCGTGAGTGAACGACAGGAGTCCGTGAGTATCCAGTCGACTCATGACTGATGACTCCTGTTCTCACGCATGACCCACGACTCACGACTCAAGTTCTCGACTCATTACTCACGACGCACGACTCACGACTCAGGTGTTCCGAGCATAGGGACACTCGTTCGTCCCCACCAGAGAACATTCCGGCGTGACACCAGCCACCCGGAATTCGTCCTAACTGTAAGCCCCACTGCGCTATAGCCCATCAGGACCGGGCGCGGCCCCCGCCCTGCATTGCAGCATCGACAGTCCTGTTGTCTGGAGTAGATGTAGAGATGCCTGCCATCGCCGTAATCGCACTGCTGCTTCTTCCCGCAGTGCTTTCCGCACAAATCAGCATTCCCGTCCGCATCGGACGCTTTCCTGTACACGCGACAATTGGCTCGAGAGGAGTCTCTGTCGGCAGCGGCGGGATTTACGCGCGCATTCCCTATCCTGACACGCGCACCGCGGGCCGTGCCACGACCAGCGAACGCACGTCTTCCGGCGGCACCGCCTCTCGCACGTCAGGCGGTGCCAGGGACGGAAGCAGGGGACGTGTTGCGACTCGCGCATCTGCCTCACGAGTCGCCGCGAACGTGCTCAACACCGCCGATGACCAACAGGGTGTGCGCTACACCTGGGGCGGCGAGAGCGCGAGCGAAGGATTCGATTGCTCGGGGTTCACGCAGTTCGTGTTCGGCGAACATGGTGTGCGGATCCCGCGCACCTCGCGTGAGCAGTCACGCGTGGGCGACGTCCTGTCGCTCAGCGTGAGCGCGCTGATTCCGGGCGACCTCATGTTCTTCGATGCCAGCGGGAACGACGGAGTCATCGATCACGTGGGCATCTATACGGGTGACAATCGCATGATCCACTCGAGTTCCAGCGGCGATGGCGTCCGGTACGACAACCTCACGACACAGCGCGGGCAGTTCTTCGTCTCGCGCATGGTCGCTGCGCGTCGCGTGATCGGCAGCCCGAGTTCGACGTTCACATCGACGCAGGGACCGAGCGTCCTTGGATGGCTCGCCAAGTCCTTGAAGGGCGCGAAGGGCAGCGTGCAGTTCGATCCGCCCGATTGGGCGCCGAGGCCGTCCACGAGATAGCGCCACGACGGTTGGTGGTGCGACGAGCTACATCTTGTGCCCGTCGTGTCCCGCCGACCGATGATCGCTCCGCTGGAAGGCGAGGAAGTCGTGTATCGCCTGGATCGCGCTTGAGTCGGTTGACCGCATGCGCACTTCAGCACCCTGCGCGCGATCGACAGCCTCATAGCGAATCACCGCGCGTTTCGCCGCCATGGTGCGTGTGCCCGGGACGGTTTGCGCGTGCACTGCGAAAGGCTTGCTGAAGTTTCCGGCCGTGAAGTCTGCCGCAACCTCGCGCATATGGCCGCGAATTTTTCTGATCTCCGCGATATCCGTGACCGTGGGCCAATCGAGAACGACTCGTCCGCCGTCGGGCAGGTCCTCGAATACATGCTTCGCCGTGTCCTGGTCCACCCCCATCACACGTTCGCCGCGTTGTTGCACGGCCGCGAACGCCGAGTCGGCGGACTTCGTCGCGGTGTCTTTCGTCGCCGTGTCTTTCTTCGCAAGGTCCGAGGTGCAGGCGACCATGGCGAGCGTGAGCGCGAAAATGGGGCTTACCCGCATGTGCTGATGTCCTGATTGCATGGGATTTGGTGACAGACGAGTCAATATGCAGGGTTAGACTCGCTCGCCGCCGATACGGTTCGTCAAGCCGCCATCGCATCCACCAGCCTCCACGCCAGCGGCCCGTCGAAA
>JBKJKH010000620.1:0-14108 GCA_046597595.1 Gemmatimonadaceae bacterium | reverse complement strand
TGGGATGCCATCCCCGGGCTTCGCGACACCAGTGCCGCCTCCGAGCTCAAGGCCGCCGAAACAGGGACGGTCGAGCGACGCGTCGAGTTCTTCTCTCCGTCGCTGTACAACTGGTTCAAGATCTGGTGCGTGCCGGATGGCCCGGATCTCCGGTACGTCTTCTTCCGAGACGTCACCGACCGCGCGCGCGCCATGCAGACCGACGCCGTGCGAGCGTCGCTCCGCCAGATTCTCATGGACGCGCCGGTCGCGATTACCATCACCCGCGGTGCGGAGCATCGCTTCGAGCTGCTCAACACGGCGGCGCGCGCGCTTGTGGGTGGCCGCGACCTCGAAGGGCTCGCCGCGCGCGCCGCGCTGCCGGAGGTGGATTCCTCGCTCTTCGACGTCCTCGACCGGGTGTACGAGAGCGGCGAGCCAGTCACGCTGCAGGACGTTGTCGTCACCTACGATCGCAACGGCGACGGCAAGTCGTACACGGGCACGTTCGACCTGTCGTACCAGCCACTGCGAAGCACGAATGGGCAGATCGAGGGGACGATCCAGACTTCGGTGGAGACCACCCAGTATTCGGCGGCCCGGCGGAAGGCGACATAAAGCAACGAGGTGAGCGGCAATGCGAAAGATCGTTGGAGCGGTCTTTGTTTCTCTCGACGGCGTCATGCAGGCGCCCGGCGGACCGACCGAGGACCCAACCGGCGGCTTCACGCTCGGCGGATGGCTGGCTCCGTTTTTCGACGAGGCGGTCGGCAAACGGATCGAAGCGCTATTCGCTCGGGATTTTGACTTGCTCCTGGGACGGCGCACCTATGACATCTTCGCCGCATACTGGCCCTTTGCCGAAGGGGAGAACAAGGCGCTGGGCGAGAAGTTCGATCGGGCCGCGAAATATGTCGTCGCGCATGGTGATGCCCCGCTCGAATGGCAAAACAGTCATCGCCTGGCCGATCTGGATGCTGTCGCTGATGTCAAACGCGGCGACGGACCGGACCTCATCATTCAGGGCAGCGGCACGCTCTATCCCCAACTCCTGAAACGGGGGCTGATTGATCAGCTGACGCTCATGACCTTTCCGGTGATTTTGGGCACCGGAAAGCGATGGTTCGGCGATCGAACACCATCGGCGTCGATGCGCATGGTCGCGCATGAGGTGAGCGCAGGTGGTAACGTCATCACGACGTATGAGCCGAATGGCGAGGTACAGATTGGCAGCTTTGCACCTCCCGAGGCGAGTACGGCCGAGCTCGAGCGCCAAAGGAAAATGGAAACAGGCATCTGGTGAACCTGCATATGAGCGATTCGTGCGACGTTTTTCAAAGGCGTAGCGATTGGTCGACGATGGGGCGTCGTGAAGGACTTCCATCCGGCGTTTCTGACACGTCTAGCACTCGTTCAAACAGAACCAGCGCGTGGTGAATCAGTGGTAACCGAGGGTGGCTCGACCGGCGCCTCTCGCGGCAAGCCCAGAACCTCGCGTGCGCGATGCAGCGCGTCCTCGAGATTCTCAAACATATTCTCGGCACCGATCGCCGACATGGTGACCGTTCCCGTCAGCGCCGCCAGCGGTTGCATATGCACATCCGAGAGCAGCACGACGGTGCCTTCCTTCCGTGTGCGCACAACGACTTCGCGCAGGACGTGCATGCCGGTCGAGTCGAGCATCATCACGTTGCGCATCCGGATGATGAGCACCTTGGGGCGCCGGCTGACGCGTCCCAGCGTCTCGCGGAAGCGCTCCGCCGCGCCGAAAAAGAGAGGGCCATTGATTTCGTAGACCTCGACGCCCTTCGGCAGGCGACGCCGGCCCACCGCAGTTGCATCACTCACATACGGATCTTCCGCGTCGTCGGCCATCGCCCATTCGCCTGTCAGCGCGCGCACGTTCGTGACCTCCGCCATCCGGCGAATGAAGAGGAAGGCCGCCAGTATCATCCCGATCTCGATCGCGACGGTGAGGTCGACAAAGACGGTGAGCAGGAAGGTCGTCAGCATCACCGCGATGTCGCTCTTGGGCGACCGCAGTTCTGCCACGAACGTGCGCCACTCGCTCATGTGGTACGCAACGAGCACGAGAATGCCCGCCAGCGACGCGAGCGGAATGCGCGCAATCCAGCGCCAGAAGAACAGCGCGATGAGGAGCAGCACCAGCGCATGCGTGATGCCGGCGATCGGCGTCCGGCCGCCATTCTTGACATTTGTGGCCGTGCGTGCGATGGCGCCGGTGGCCGGGAGCCCGCCAAAGAGCGGGCTCGCGATGTTCGCGATTCCCTGCGCCACGAGCTCCATGTTCGACCGGTGTCGCGCGCCGATCATTCCGTCAGCGACCACCGCCGAGAGCAGGGACTCGATGGCTGCGAGAATCGCAATGGTAAACGCCGGGCTGATCAGAAGGCGCAGCTCCGCCCACGACATCGACGGCAGAGCGGGCTTGGGCACGCCGAGCTGAATGGCGCCGAAGCGAGACCCGATCGTTTCGACATCGAGTGCGAACAGGCCCGCCAGCAGCGTGCACGCGACCAGGGCGACGACCGGTGACGGAATGCGCCGGCTGATCCTGGGCCATAGGAGCAGGATGACGAGCGAGACTCCTGCCACAAGCAGCTCGTCGCCCGTCTGACGAAATCCCTTGACCTGAGTCCAGAGGATGACGACGGCGATGCCGCTCGTGAATCCGGTAATGAGCGGGCGCGGGATGAACTTGATCATCGTGCCGAGGCCCGCGACCCCCATGATGATCAGCATCACGCCCGCCATCATCGTCGCGGCGAGGAGCCCAGGCATTCCGTGTTGGGCTACGATCCCGGCGACGATCACGACGAAGGCTCCCGTCGGTCCACCAATCTGGACGCGCGATCCACCCAGGGCCGAGATGATGAAACCGGCGATGATGGCGGTCCAGATGCCACGATCGGGTGACACGCCGCTCGCAATCGCAAACGCAATCGCGAGCGGCAGCGCGACGATGCCCACGATCGTCCCGGCGATCAGGTCATCGCGAAATTGATGGCGGTCGTACGTCTTGAGTGTGGTAGCGAGCTTCGGAACAAGCATGTCCGGGGAGTCTTACGAACTTTGGGGGCATTCCGCAATCAGAACGTGACACTCCTCACAACCGGGGCTCACGTCTGTCCTGCGCGATGATGTCCGCTACGCCCTCCGCGTCCTCGGGCGTGATCCAGGCTTTACCGTCGCGGAGGCGGCATTCCCTCCGCACCGACCCTTCGCTTTCGCGAATCCGGTGTGCCCATCGTAGCTTATGGGATCGCAGCGAACAGGGAGACTTCTCAGGTGCGGTTCGCGTCGAGTCGCACGCCGTGAAGCGGGTCCACCCCGCGCTGCTGCAAGCGGCGTGCGTGTTTGCGATCCGTCTGCAGTACAACGTCGCAAGATTTTGCGAGGAGAAGCATTCAGTCCAATGTGCGTTAGGCCGACCGCACGATGATTGTGCGTGTGCATTGTCCCCCGCCGCTCCTGTTGAGTGAACCCGCTCGTCCGCCGCTACCTGAAGACCGCCATTGCGTTCCTGAGCCTTGGACTCGTACTCGGCGTGTGGATGCTCTATTCCCGCGAGTTCGGAGGGTGGCAGCCGCCGCGCATCCGGAGCGCGCACACCCATGCGCTACTCGTCGGCTTTGTGCTGTTGATGATCACGGGGGTCGCGTTGTGGATGTTTCCGCGACCGCGGCCCGAGGACACGGTATTTCGGCCAGGGATTGCCGAGGCGGCGTGGTGGGCGATCGCCGGCGGAACGGGCGTGCGTGTTGCGCTCGAACTGGGACTCGGGCCCGCGGCGCCGGCAGGCTGGCGCATCCTGCTGGTTTCGGCCGGTGCGGTCCAGTTGCTGGGCGTGCTGCTCTTCTTTGGCACGATGTGGACGCGGATCCGCGGTGCCGGCGCGGCAAGCGAGCGACGGGAGTGAAGCCCAGGCGGCCTAGCGACTGTTGGTGACTGATCGCCGTGCGTCGGAAGCTGCGGGCGGGCCACCGCTTTGTGGCCGGGCCGAGTTGGCGGCGGCCCTGCCGCCGAAGTCTATTTGAAGGGCCACGGCAGTGAACTCCCCGTGGCCACCCGGAGAACGAACGATGAAGATCTATCCGCAGCTCAACTTCGGCGGCAACTGCGAAGCGGCGTTCCGTTACTACGAAAAGCACCTCGGCGGCACAATCACGATGATGATGCGCCAGAACCAGGCGCCCCACGCGCCGCCGGAGGCGAGCGACGTGATCATCCACGCGCGCATGACCCTCGGCGACGTGGAGCTCATCGCGAACGACGTCCCACCAGACGTGTTTAAGCCCGTGCGCAGCGTCTACCTGTATCTGTCGGTCGACTCCTCAGCGGAAGCCGAACGGGTTCACGCGGCACTCGTCGACGGTGGGGAGGCCACCATGCCGATGGAGGAGACGTTTTACGCCACGCGGTTCAGCCAGGTCCGCGACCAGTTCGGCGTGCTGTGGTCCATCATCCACGAGCGCCCCCGGCCATAGCTTCTTCGCAGGCGCAGTTGCCGGCTATATGTTTCGCCGTGGGCCGAGGCCGACGTCCCAGTGGGTGCAGTCCGCTTTCTCTTTCCCAGGAGGTGCCTTGTGACCATGTCGCGATCAATGTTACCGCGTTTCGCCAGCCTGCTCCTCGTTTCGATTCTGGCCGCGTGCGACTCGCTTCGAGAGCCGACGCGCGCGCACGACCCCATCGCGCCCATTGCCGCCACGGCCAACGTGACGATCCCCGCAAAGGGCGGGGCGACGACGCTCGATCTTGCAAGCTGGAACATCGAATGGTTCGGCGATGCGGCAAATGGCCCGACGAACGAGGCGCTCCAGCAGTCGAACGTGCGCGACGTGATCGCCGGCACCGACATGGACATCTGGGGATTGGAGGAAGTCGTAAGCACTACCGCCTTCAATAACATGGAGGCGCAGCTCACCGGCTACACGGGGTTCCTCGCCAATGAATCGCTCGTGGTCGATGGTCCGGCTTACTACAGCGACTTCAGCAACGCCGAACAAAAGGTTGGCATTCTTTACAAGACATCGGTTGCCACGCTGCTCGGCGCGAAGATTATTCTCACCGCGAACGACTACGATTTCGCTGGCCGCCCGCCGATGGAAGTCAGGCTGCGCACGACGGTGAACGGCACGACCGAGGACATCGTCGTGATCGTGCTGCACAACAAGTGCTGCACCGACGCGACCAGCTACTCGCGCCGGCAGAATGCCTCCATCGCGCTGAAGTCCTATCTCGACACCACGTGGCCGACGCAGAAGGTGTTCGTCATCGGGGACTGGAACGACGATGTGGATACGTCCATCTCGACAGGCAACCCATCACCGTTCAAGAACTTCGTTGACGCGACGGCGACATACCGGTTCGAGACCAAGGTGCTTTCCGACGCGGGGATAGCATCCACGGTCAGCTATCCGGACATGATCGACCATCATCTCGCCACCAATGAAGGCGACGCCGCCTATCTGGCGGGCTCGGCGGAGGTATACCGGGTCGATCAGTACATCACGAATTACGGGACCACGACGAGCGATCACTACCCGGTGCTGTCCCGGTATACCGTCGCGGGGGGCGGAGGTGGCAATGCGCCGCCCGTGGCGCAGTTCTCCAATTCGTGTACGAACCTGAGCTGCACCTTCACTGATGCCAGCACGGACAGCGACGGCACGGTCACGGCCTGGAGCTGGAATTTCGGGAACGGTGCGACATCGGCGGCCCAGCATCCGTCGCACAGCTATGCCACGGCGGGCACCTACACGGTGACGCTGACCGTCACGGATAACGGCGGGGCGACGGGATCGATCACGAAGAGTGTCACTGTCACCGCGCCCACGAGCGGCATCACGCTCACAGCGCGCGGCTACAAGGTGAAGGGCTTGCCGAAGGCGGACTTGGCCTGGGCGGGCGCGACGTCCACCAACATGGATGTCTATCGGAACGGTGTCGTGCTCGTGACCACCGCCAACGACGGGGCCCACACGGATGCGCTGCCGAAGGGCAGTATCGGGACCTTCACCTACAAGGTGTGCCAGTCGGGGACCAATACGTGCTCGCCTAACGCCAGCGTGACCTTCTGACGAGCACACGGCCTGATCTCCCATCCTGATTCCAGGACATGAGCCGGATCGCGGAGGTCACGCGATCGGACTCGTGGGGAGTGCTGAAGAGGCCTGCCAGCTACGAGGCGACGATCGAGTCCTGCATAACGACGTTGCCCAACATCCGCGCCGTGACCTCCAGCAGCGCAATGTGGCCGTCCATCACCGGCTGCGGCGCGGGGTCGAAGCTGCAGAGCGTGCCGATTGGCGTGCCGTCCGTGGCACGCACAAGGGCACCGCAATACGAAAGCACTGACTGTCGTCCCGGGTTGTTCGCCGCACGAGGATCCGCATTGGCGTCGGTGATGGCAACCGACTTCTGCGTCTCTCCCACGATCGAGCAGTATGTCTCACACAGCGGGCTGTCCGCACCGCGCCGTGACTGCTGCTCCTCGCGATCGAACAGCGCGACGTTTCGCAGCACCGCTCCGTCGAACCGGTACAGGCCGGTGAAGCGGTGTTGTGTCCGCGCATTCAGGTACTCCAAAACGTCTCCCACTCCTCCGCTTCGGAGCCGGCTGCGCAACTCTTCCTGAAGCGGGTCGATGGAGTTGTCGAACCTCGCAATGCCGGGAGACGGAACTGCATCCGATGCGCGCGACGCTACCTGCTCCTGCGTCATCCCGGCTGGCGTCGCCATCGTGGCTGCCATCGGCGCTGCCATCGGCGTTGCCACGCTCGCGCACGGGATTGACAGCACGAACGTGGATCCCCATCCCGGTTCGCTCGTCAGCGTGAGTTCAGCGTGCATCCCTCTTGCCAGATCCCGACTGATCGCGAGTCCAAGTCCGCTGCCTTGCGCCGTACGGCTCAATCCGCCGTCCACCTGCATGAACGGCTCAAAAATCGCCTCAAGCTGCTCGGGCGGGATGCCGATCCCCGAATCGGCAACCTTCAGCCGAACCAGCTGGTCGTCGACATCGCAGCTCAGGCGCACGCGACCTGGTGGTGCAGTGAACTTCACCGCGTTCTCCAGGAGATTCATCAGCACCTGCTTCAGGCGCTCAGGGTCTGCCTGGACCGCGACATCGGCGGAGCACTCATCCACCTCGAGAGTCAGGCCCTTCGAGGCAGCCTGGGTCGCGATCATTCCCGCGACCTCGCGGAAGGTGGATGCCACCGGCACAGGAACCAGATTGAACTGGAGCGAGCCGCTTTCGAGCTTGGCAAATGCGAGGATATCGTTAATGACGCCAAGCAGGTGTTTCTGTGCACGCTGGATACGCTTGAAGTCGGTCTGCTGCGCTTCCGTGACCGGGCCGCGAAGCCCGAGCGCCAGCAACTCCGCATATCCGCCAATGGCATTCAGCGGCGTACGTAACTCGTGACTCATCGTCGCCAGGAATCGTGTGCGCGCGAGTCCGGCATCCTCGGCCACCAGGCGCGCTGCACGCTCGGACTCGAGCAATCGCTCACGCTCGCCTTCATAGGAGATGCGATCGGTGATGTCGGTGTTCGTGCCGAACCAGCTGAGGGAGCTCGTGACTGGATCGCGGACTGGCATCGCCCGGGAGAGGAACCAGCGCCACGCACCGTCGTGGGCGCGCATTGGAAACGTGTCTTCCCAGGGAACACCGTCGGCGATAGCCCGCCGGAATTTCTCCTGCACCCGATCGATGTGTTCTGGATGATGGACCGTCCGCCATGCCGAATCACGCATGTCTTCGAGCGTGAGGCCGGTATACTCGAACCAGCGCTGGTTGATCCAGTAGATACTTCCGCTCTCGTCCGCCATCCACGCGAGCTGCGGAATGGAATCTGCAATCGCCCGGAACCTCGCCTCGCTCTCGGCGAGCGCGGCATCGACGGTATGCAGCGCAGTTGCCGCCGCTGCCGCAACGTCGCGCGCTGCGTCGTGCGCCGCCACAGCCCGTACCTCGAGCTCTGCGGTCACCGCCGACGCGATATCGGTGAGGAGATGCACGTCTTCCTCGCTCCACTCTCGCGGCGCGAAATCCACCACGCAAATCGTGCCCAGCACGCGCCCACCCATTTCGGGGCCGAGGGCGGCCGGCGCGTACAGAGGAACGCCGGCGTAGGCGACGATACCACCTTGCGTCGTCGCAAGGCTGTCGCGCACGAGTGCGTGGATGCGCGCATCGGTAACGAGAAGCGGATGGCCGGAGGCAACGACGTGCTGGCAATACGACGACTCGAGGCCCACCGGGTTATCAAACGCGTCACCCATTGCCGATGGTGCGCAGGCGACTACCGGCACCTGGGCATCTGCCGTCAGCACGTTGATCTGCGCCACGGGCACCCGAAGCGCGCGCGAGGCGAGGCGGACAATGGGCCGCAATGCCTCCACTCGAAGGGGGCTACGCAGGTCGGTGGCATGAAGCGCGGCCAGGCGCACCGCGTCGGCAAGCGCCGCGCGCGTTGCAAGAATTCCGGTTCGCGCCACTGCCTTCACCTCGCCCGATGCGGGGGTGGTATCGATGTCGCTCATGCGGTTTCCAGCATCATGCCCTTCGGTTCCCATGTACCCACATCGGCCATTGCGTTCGGCATACGAATCCTGAAAATAGATCCGCGACCCGGCTCGCTCTGCACCGTGATCGTTCCCCCATGCGCATCGACGATGCCTTTCACGATCGTCAGCCCCAGGCCGACTCCCCGCCGGTCGCCGCGCCGAGCCTGCCAGAACTCCGTGAACAGCTTCGCCTGCTGCTCGGTCGTCATCCCCTCCCCCGTATCCTCAACCATAAAGCACACATCCTGTGCATCGCCGAACGCCTGCATCCTCACCACGCCACCTTCCGGCGTGAACTTGACGGCGTTGCTGAGGAGGTTGTCGAGCGCCTGAAGCAGCCGGTCGCGGTCTCCTGTCATGCGCAGCGACCCGTCGGCATGCATGACGTCGATGGTGACGCCACGCTGCTGGGCCTGCGACGCAACTCCCTGCGACGCATCACGCAGCAAATCACTCACAATCACCGGCTTGCGCTCGATATCCAGGCGACCGTGCTCCGCGCGTGTCACGTCCATGAGATCACGGATGAGCCGATCGGCGCGCTGTGCCGAGCGGCGCACGACGCCGATCTGCTTTGCGAACATCACCTGATCCACGGTCCGTTGCTCCTCGAGCAGCTCGAGGAGGAAGCTGGCGGCCATCTGGATGGTGTGCACCGGATTGCGCAGGTCGTGCGACACTACCGCGAGCACCTCGTCGCGGGCACGAATCGCCGCCTGTGCAGCGCGATACAGCGTCGCATTCTCCACCGCAGTCGAGACGCGCTCTGCGATTTCCTCCGCCAGCCAGAGATCGGACGCGTCATAGTCACGCCGCCCCGATGCGAACAGCAGTGTGCCGATGCGGCCGTGCCGCCCGCGTAATGCGGCCGTCATGACACTCGCCATCCCGAGATCCACAAAAAATCCGGGCGCTGGCTCGATCGCGCCCACGTCGCCATCGGCAGGGATGCCGAGCGCAATGGCCGGATCACCGAGCAGTTCACAGAGCCTCTCCTCCTGCGAGGGATCGATGTGCCGGCAGATGCTTCCCTGCCCCACGGGCTTTTCCTGCAAATACACGACGCATGCTTCACCGAGCAGCGGCAGTGCCATGCGCACGGCGCCGCCGACCGTCACCTCGTGCTCGAGCGACGATGCGAGCATCTCACCCGCATCGGCAAGCAACTGCATCGCTTCAGCGGTTCGTCGCTGGCTGGTGACGTCACGGAAGGTTACCACGGCACCCGCCACTGCACCGTCGATCAGCAGCGGGGACGAAGTGCAGTCGACAGGCACGGTGGTTCCGTCGCGGCGCCACAGCACCGTATCGGGTACGCGCGCCGATCGGCCTTCGCGGAACGCATGGAACAGCGGGCAGTTCGCCTCGGGAAATGGCGTGCCGTCGGCGTAATGATGATGCACCAGGTCGTGCATGTTGCGACCGAGCACCTCCCCCGGAGCGAAGCCGAGGATGTCGCACGCTGCCGGGTTTACCAACGTGCAGACCCCGTCGGTATCGAGGGTGTAGATGCCGTCCGTGCTGGACGCGATCACCGCAGCGCGCTCGCTCGCCGCGACCGCGGCTTCGCGCGCCGCGCGGTCAGCATCCCATAACGCATCGCGCAGCTCGAGCTCCGTGCGGAGCAGCGCACCGAGTTGTTGGAGCGTATCGACCTCCGACTCCGTCCACTCGTGCGGCTTCATGTCGATCGCGCAGAAGCTGCCGAGGATATGTCCGTCGGATGACTGGATGGGGATCCCTGCGTAGGCCACGACCCCCAGGTCGCTGATGGCGGGATTGTCGCGCACCAGAGGATGCTCGCGCGCATCGGACACGATGAGCGGCGCGGCCTGCGACACGACGTATTGACAGATCGAGTGCGAGAGCGGCGTCTCGCGTTGGCTGGCCAGGGGCTCCGGGAGTCCGTGCTGGCTCTTGAAGAACTGGCGGCGGTCGTCTATGAGCGTAACCAGCGATACAGGCACGCCGAGCATCACGCACGCGAGTCGCGTGATGCGGTCGAAACGCTCCTCAACGGGCGTGTCGAGCAGCGCCGATCGCTGCAGCGCGCTCAGCCGTAAGGGGTCGTCGAGAGTCAACCTGGGTGCCTGGTCACTCAATGGGACTTTCACGCGCGCGAGGATCCTGCGGCCGCTGCGCGCTTACGGATGAGCTCACAGTGCACAAGATGTAGCGGACTCTTCAAATGAAATTTGAGGCAGCGCACAGCAATCGCGGGGCGAATGTGAAAACGGCGGCGTCTGCTCGTCTTGATGCTCTTGCAGTAGCCATGCCGCAACCCTTTTCCATCCATATTACTTGGTGCTGACTTGCCGGTATGCGGTGTGCATCAGGAACGCGCATGTTGACCGAACAGCTCCTCATAGACGAGGGGGCGCATTGGCTGTCCCCCCCAGCCACGCCCATCGACGCGCAGCTCGTCCTCGCCTTCGCTGGCTCCAAGACCCTCGAGTCTCAGGCGTTCGTTGACCGGGTGCGCGCGCGCTATCCGAACGCGCACGTCGTCACTGTGTCGGCGCCCGACAACATTGCTGGCACTCACGTCCTTGAGAGCGGCGGATCAGTCACGGCAGTGCGTTTCGACCAGACGGCCGTCAGGGCAGCGGCTGAAGACGTGGCGGGCCGGGACGACAGCGAACGCGCCGGCGAAGCCCTGGCGCAGAAGCTTCCGACAGAGGGCCTGAAGCACGTGCTGGTCTTTTCGGAGGGGCTCAACATCAATGGAACGGCGCTGTTACGCGGGCTCAAGAAGATTTTGGGCAGGACGGTATCATTGTCCGGTGGCCTTGCGTCGGATGGAGAAGCATTCCAGCGAACGATCGTTGGATTGGACGAGCTTCCTCGCCCTGATCGAATCGTTGCGGTAGGCCTTTACGGCGACGCAATCCGCATCGGCAAGGGGTCGCTTGGAGGGTGGGTGCCCTTCGGGAACGACATGACAATCTCGCGCTCAGTGGGCAACACGGTATATGAACTCAACGGGCGTCCGGCGCTGGGCGTGTATCGGGAAGTGCTTGGATCGAGAGCGTACGGATTGCCGGCAGCCGGCCTGTTCTTTCCGCTCAACATCCAGTCGCCTGACGGCGGCGATAGTCTCGTACGCACGCTGCTCTCGATCGACGAACCCGCAGGCAGCGTCACGTTCGCGGGTGACGTTCCGGAGGGATACACTGCCCACCTCATGCACACGAATCTCGACCGCCTCGTCGATGCATCCGCGACAGCCGCGTCTTTCGCGGCCCTGACGAAACGAAGTGATGCCCCGGCGGCGTCTCTGGTTCTGCTCATAAGTTGTATCGGACGCAAACTGCTCCTGCAACGACGTTCGAGCGAAGAAGTCAGCGCGGCGCGTGAGAAGCTCGGCGCCGACGCGACATATGCCGGCTTCTACTCGTACGGAGAGATTTCGCCGATGAACTCCATGTTGGAATGCCAGCTCCAGAATCAGACGCTGACAATCACGACCATTTCGGAGTCAGCAGCGTAGCCCGCAAGCGCTGCCTTACATTCCCAGCCATATGGACCACGGACTCCGGGAACTCCTGCAGGGCGCGTTGGGCAACGCCTATCGCATCGAGCGGGAGCTCGGCGAAGCCGGCATGTCACGGGTGTTTGTCGCCGAGGAGGTGGCGCTCAAGCGGACGGTGGTCCTCAAGGTCCTCCCTCCGGAACTTGCTGCCGGCGTCAGCGAAGAACGCTTCCGCCGCGAGATAGCAGTCGCGGCCAGCCTGCAGCATCCTCACATCGTGCCGCTCCTGAGCGCCGGCGCGCATGACGGCCTCGTGTATTTCACCATGCCGTACATTCGCGGCGCGTCGCTGCGGAACCGGCTGGAAGCCGAGGGACGCCTGCCCGTTGAGGAAGCGCTCCGCATCGCCGGGGAAGTGGCGGATGCCCTGGACTACGCGCATCGGCAAGGCATCGTCCATCGAGACATCAAGCCGGAGAACATTCTCCTCGAGGAAGGCCACGCCACGATTGCCGATTTCGGGATTGCCCGCGTCATCTCGCAATCGACCGCGGATGTTCGCCTCACCGGCACGGGGACGTTCATTGGCAGCCCTGTGTACATGAGTCCCGAGCAGGTCATGGGCAAGGAGGACATTGACGGCCGGACTGACGTCTACAGCCTCGGCTGCGTGCTCTACGAGATGCTCACCGGGGCGCAGGCCTTCACCGCCAGCTCGGTGCAGGCGGTCATTGCCAAACATTTCACCATGGAGCCGCCGAAGCCGTGCACGGACTGCCCGGACCTTCCCCCGGCCGTGGACGGACTCGTTGCGCGGGCGATGGCGATCGCGCCCGAGGAGCGCTGGCAAACGGCGGGCGAGCTGGCGCGCGAACTCAGGCGGGTGGAAGCCACGATTACCGCGGGGCGCACGTCATCGCGTCACTTCGCCATGGGTCGGCCCGCGGGGAAGAGGCGGCGTGTCGTGCTCGCGGCAGGCGGGCTGCTCCTCGCCGGTGTAGCGATCGCCGGACTCGTGATCCGATCACGCGCGGCAGCGGGTACGCCGACTGATCCGGGCGTGATCGCCATTGTTCCGTTCCGGGTCGTGGGCGCGGCTCCGTCCCTCCACTATCTGCGCGAGGGAATGGTCGATCTGCTCGCGGCAAAACTCACGGGGGAGGGCGGCGTACGCGCGGTGGATCCCCGCACCGCGCTCAGTGCGTGGCGGCGGGAGGCGGGCGGCGCCGATGACCTCGCGCAGCCGGAAGCGCTGGCGCTGGCACGCCAGCTGGGCGCGGGGCTGCTGCTGCTGGGAAGCGTTGTCGGCACGGACGACCGCATCACGGTCAGCGCGTCGCTCCTCCGCGTGACCGGCAACGATGAGCGTGTCGACGCAACGGTGACCGGACCCAGCGACAGCGTCACGACGCTGCTCGATCGTCTGACGGCGCAACTGCTCGCGCAGGAGGCCGGGGAAGGAGAGCGCCTGGACGTGCTCACCAGCACGTCGCTGCCCGCGGTCCAGGCATACCTGACCGGCCAGTCCTCATATCGCGCCGGCCGGTATACCGACGCGGTGCGCGACTTCGAGCGCGCGCTCGAGCACGACTCGACCTTCGCGCTCGCGGCCACGGGCCTTTTTTCCGCTGCATACTGGACGCCTAACGATGAGCCCTTCGAGCGAGGCAAGCGGATGGCGTGGGCGCTCCGGAGCCGGCTCAGCGCGCGCGACCGTGCCTATGTCCTCGCGTGGACGGGCCCCCGCTTCCCTGCCCTTCCCTCGTACGAGGACATGCGAGCCGGCTGGCGCGCCGCTGTCGAACGGGCGCCCGATCGCGCCGAGCCCTGGTTCGAGGGCGGGGACCTGCTATTGCACTTCGGCACGCTGATGGGCGCGACGCGTCCGCTCGAGGACGCGCGCGCGGCGTTTTCCCGGGCCGTCGCACTCGACTCGTCGTTTGCCGCACCGCTCGGCCATCTCGTCGAGCTCGCCGCCATCACGGGCGACCGTGCCGGGGCAGCGCGGCTCGGCGCACTCTACTTCGCGCGGGATTCGAGCGCTGACGTGGCCGACTAC
>JBKJKH010000446.1:0-5533 GCA_046597595.1 Gemmatimonadaceae bacterium | reverse complement strand
TCGTGGTTCTGCGACGGATCGAGCACTTCGAGCATCGCGGCCGTCGGATCACCGGACGGGCCCCCGTGCGACATCTTGTCGATCTCGTCGATCATCAGCACGGGGTCCTTGACCGCGACGCGGCGGAAGGCCTGGATCAACAGCCCCGGCATGGCACCGACGTACGTCCGGCGGTGGCCGCGCACCTCGGCTTCGTCGCGCACGCCGCCGACGGAAATGCGATAGAACGCCCGGCTGATCGAGGTGGCGATCGCCTCGCCTAACGACGTCTTGCCCGTCCCTGGCGGCCCCACGAAACAGAGGATCGGACCGTGTGGATCGCCGCCACGCAGCTTGCGCACAGCCAGGAATTCGAGGATCCGCTCCTTGGCTTCCTCGAGGCCCCAGTGCCGCTCATCGAGCGCTTTCTCGACGTTCTTGAGGTCGACCTGCGTGTCGCCGGAACGCTTGTGCCAGGGCAGTGAAAGAATCCAGTCCAGATACGTGCGAATGACCTGATACTCGCTCGACGCCGGCGAGAGCATGCGCATCCGCTCCGTCTCACGCCGCGCTTCCTGGTTGACCCGATCGGGCAGCTTCGCTTCGTCGATCTTCCTGAGGGTCTCTACGGCTTCCTTCTCCCCGGGATCGGTCTCGCCAAGCTCCGCCTGAATCGCCCGCAGCTGCTGGCGCAGATAAAACTCGCGCTGGTGCTGCTCAATCTTGATCTCCGTCTGCTTCTTGACGTCCTCCATCACGCGGGCGCGCGCGACTTCCCGCTCGAGACGGCCGAGAATGAAGCGGAGACGGTCACCCACGTCGAGCTTCTGGAGCACCTCGTCCTTGTCGGTGATCCGGAAGTTCATGTTCGTCGCGGCCAGATCGGCGAACCGGCCGGGGTCCGAGACGTTCATCTTGAGGATCGCGGGCACCTCGTCGGGAATGCGATCCACGAGATCAGCCAGCGTTTCCGCAGCACTCGTGATGCGCGCCACGAGATCGTCCACCGTCGTGGGATCTGGCGGTGTCTCGCGCGCGGGAAGAATTCTCGCGACCGGGAAGGGGTCCGTCCGGTCGATTCCGTCGATGACGATCCGTCGCAGCCCCTGCAGCGTGATCTGCACGGTCTCGCCCGGAAGATTGATCCGCTCATGGACACGCGCCGCGACACCGATCCGCCCCTGAAATTTGCCCGGCTCAATCGGCTCGTCGTGGTCGCCGCTGGCTACTACCAGCGCCACAATCAGCCCTGCTTCCTCGTTGGAGCGAAGCAGCGCGAGATTCTCGGGAGCCCCCATCTGCACGGCGATCGTGCCGAGCGGGTAGACGATCGTCGAGCGCAGCGCCATCAGCGGCAGCGTTGGCGGCAGCTCTGCCTTCAGGATCTCTTCTTTCCGCTGCGGTCGGGCCATGCCCACAATCTCTCTAAGTACGTCCGATGGCGGAAGACCCCGGATCACGCAGCCATCTTGTTCCACGGCCAGAGCTTAGCTACCTTTCTGGGCTATGTTCGATGAGCTCTCAGAGAAGCTTGAAGCGACCTTTGCCCGCCTCCGCGGGCGGGGCACGCTCAATGACGCCGACATCAAGGAGGGGCTGCGCGAAGTGCGGCGCGTCCTCCTCGAGGCCGATGTCAATTTTCAGCTGACTCGTGAGTTTCTGGAGCGGGTGGAGAAGCGCGCGGTCGGTGTTTCGCAGATCCGCACCGTATCGCCGGCGCAGCAGCTCATCAAGATCGTCTACGACGAGCTCACCGCTATGCTCGGCGAGCGGCGCGAAGGGCTCAAGCTCAGCACCATCCCCCCAACGGTGGTCATGCTGGTGGGATTGCAGGGCTCAGGCAAGACGACTACCGCAGCCAAGCTCGCGTACAAGCTGAAAAAGGAAGGGCGCCAGACGCGACTCATCGCTGCCGACGTCTATCGGCCGGCCGCCATCGACCAACTCGAGACGCTCGGCAAGTCGCTCGACATCCCTGTATACTCCGAGCGCGACACGAAGGACGTCGTGCGCATCGTCAAGGCGGGAATCGACCAGGCGAAGCGCGGTCGCGACCGTGTCGTGATCGTCGACACCGCGGGCCGCCTGCAGATCGACGAGGACATGATGGATGAGTTGCGTCGCCTCAAGGACGCGATTCGCCCTGACGAGATCCTGCTCGTCGCCGACGGCATGACGGGCCAGGACGCCGTCCGCATCGCCCAGGGGTTCGATCACGCCCTCTCGATCACCGGCGTGATCCTGACCAAGCTCGATGGCGATGCGCGCGGTGGCGCGGCGCTCTCGATCTACGGCGTCACGAAGAAGCCGATCAAGTACATCGGCGTCGGGGAGAAGACAGACGCGCTCGAGGATTTCCATCCCGACCGCATGGCCGGCCGCATCCTCCAGCAGGGTGACATCATCTCGCTGGTGGAGAAGGCGCAGGGCTCGATCGACGAAGCGGAAGCGAGGAAACTGGAGAAGAAGGTCAAGAAGGAGGGGATGGATCTCAATGACTTTCTTTCCGCGATGCGACAGATTCAAAAGCTCGGCCCGCTCGAAGGCTTGCTGAAGATGCTCCCCGGCGTGAACGGGAAGATGCTGAAGCAGGCGAAGATGGATCCGAACCGCATGAAGCACGTCGAGGCCATCGTCCTCTCGATGACGCTGGCGGAGCGCAAGAAGCCGGACATCCTCAACGGCTCGCGCCGGCTGCGCGTGGCGAAAGGGGCGGGCCGGCCGATCAGCGAAGTGAACCAGCTGCTCGCGCAGTTCCGCGAGATGCAGAAGATGATGAAGAAGGCCGCAGGTGGTGGACTGGGAGGCATGCGCATGCCTCCGGGAATGCCGCCGGGCATGTTTGGAATGCGATAGTTCGGCTCGACCACTGAGTGCGCTCCGGAAATGCCGGCACGCGCGATGAGCTCAGCGCAGGATCCAGGACCCTGACAGGGGAAACATCATGGCAGTTCGTATTCGTCTCCGCCGCACCGGCCGCAAGAAGTCGCCGATGTATCGTATCGTCGTCGCCGATTCGCGCTCACCGCGCGACGGGAAGTTCATTGAGATCATCGGGCAGTACGCGCCCCGTCAGGGCGAGACCGCGCTGAACCTCAAGGTCGATCGCGCCAACTACTGGATGGATAACGGAGCGCTGCCCTCGGACACCGTTCGCTCACTGCTGCGCAAGGCCGGCGTCCTCAAGACGCGCCATGAGGCGCGGCTGGCGAGCAAGCTCCAGGCGAAGGCGGTTCCCGTAGGCGAGTGAGTACCGACGATTGGGCCGTCGTGGGTCGCGTGCGCCGTGCGCACGGGATCCGCGGCGAACTGCTCGTCGAGCCGTTTACCGACGTGCCGGACGCGATCTTCGCGTCCGGCCGTCGTGTCTTCGCCGGTACCCCTGACGGCGAACCCGCGGCGCGCACCGGACGCCATGCGAAGACTGCCGATGCCCTGGTCATTCGGCAGGTGCGCCCGTTCAAGAGCGGAGTGCTGCTCACGTTCGACGAAGTGCCCGACCGCACAGAAGCCGAGCGATGGAATGACCGCACGCTCCTGCTTCCGCTGAGTGAGTTGTCGGCGCCGGAGGAGGGAGAGATCTTCCTCCACGCCCTGCCCGGCATGCGCGTGCTGCTCGAGGACGGTGCACCGTTAGGCGAAGTGCTGCGCTTCTACGAACTGCCGCAGGGCGTCGTGCTCGACGTGGTGCTCGACGGCGCCGCCCCGCGGCGCGAAGTGCTGGTGCCCTTTGTCGACGACGTGGTGATCGCGATCGACGAGGAAGCGCGTGCGATCACGGTGCGGTTGCCCGACGGCCTGCTCGAGTGAAGATCCGCGTCGTCACGATTTTCCCCGAATACTTTGCCGCGCTCGCGATCAGCATTCCCTCGCGCGCGGTGGCGGCGGGATCGGTGGTCTTCGAGATCGTGGACCTGCGCGACTACACGCACGACCGGCACCGCACGGTGGATGACTACGCGTACGGGGGCGGGCCGGGGATGGTCATGAAGCCGGATCCGTTCTTCGAGGCCTGCGAGACCGTCGGTGCTGTGCCGCCGATCGTCCTGCTGTCTCCCCGCGGTACGCCCTTCACGCAGGCGGATGCCAACCGTTACGCCGCGGGCGAGGAACTGACGCTCCTCTGCGGCCATTACAAGGACGTGGACCAGCGCGTGGCTGACCACCTTGCCACCGAGGAAGTTTCGTTAGGCGCGTTCGTCATGAGCGGCGGGGAGCCCGCCGCTCTTGCGATCATCGATGCGGTCACACGGCTCCTGCCCGGAGCCATGTCCGATCTCGACAGCGCGCGCGGCGATTCCTTTTTCGAGCGCGGCGTCAGTGCGCCGAGCTACACCAGGCCGCCCGATTTCCGCGGCCACATGGTGCCGGACGTGCTACAGTCGGGTGATCACCGGAAGATTGCGGACTGGCGGCTCGCGGAATCGCGTCGTCGCACTGCGGCGCACGAGGAGCGGCTGCGCGCGGAGTGGCAGGCGCGCGCTGATGTCCGCGAGACCGAGGCGCGCGCCGAGCGGGAGGAAGCCGAGCGGAAGGCGGCGAAGCGCCGACGAAAGGGGAAGGGCGGCGAACCTACGGATTGATCGGAAAGGGCGCGTTCCGGATCACGTCGCCCGTGCTCCAGTAACCACCCTTTCGCGTCGGCGTGGGACGCGGGGCGGGGTAATGATCCGGTGTGCGAGCAGGCGCGGGAGCCGCCTCTGTCTGGGTTTCTACCGGAGCAGGCGCTGACTCACCCTGCGGCGCGGCCATCGGTGCCGCCTCGGCCTCGGCTACTTCAGTGGGGACGGGGGACGCCACGCGCGCGGGTGCGCGCGTCACCGCTGGCGCCGCGCGAACCTGGCGGCGCACGGGGGCGGGCGGGCTCGGTCGATCGGCGGGTGCTGGGCCCGTCGTCGCGTCGTTTCGCTCGATCGCGGAAACGAATTGGGTCCGGTCGCGGGAACGGAGGGCCAGGTCGAGGGCCGTCGAGTCGCTGCGGAGCGCCAGCGTCCGCGCGAGGTCCGCGTCGGCGCCCCGGCGGTTGATGAGCGCCACGCCGAAAGCTGTGGCAATCGCCACGAGGCCAACGGCAATTCCTGCCTGAGTGCTGCGCTTCATTAGGATGCTCCCGGTTCAGACGTCATCGCCCTGGCTATCATACCTCGCCAGCTCACAAAAGTTCGACGCTGGCGCGAGGTCAGTCTTGAGGGCTGGCCGCGGCTATCAGGCGCATGCGCTACTCCCTGTCCCGTAAGGACTTCGGGGCTCGTGACTCTGGACTTCGGCCGCCCGGATGCTTACGTTCCCCAGTCTCATCAGTTTTACATTACTTCGGGCCTGCGCCCCGAGCGACATATGCATGTATTCATCGAGACTCAGAAAGAGTGGCTGCGCGGAGATATCCCGCCCTTCCGCCCTGGTGACACCCTTCGCGTCAACGTTCGCGTAAAGGAAGGCGAGAAAGAGCGCCTTCAGGCGTTTGAGGGCGTGTGCATTGCCCGCAAGGGCAGTGGGGTCAGCGAGACGTTCACGGTTCGCAAGGTGTCGAGCGGCATAGGCGTCGAGCGTATTT
>JBKJKH010000289.1:0-19945 GCA_046597595.1 Gemmatimonadaceae bacterium | reverse complement strand
AGAGGGAGCAGCGGACGTGGACGCCAGCCGACGACGTCTATTACCTGGGGCACCTGTATGCCTTGCTTCTCAAGGGCGCGGCCGACCGCAAGCTGACGCAGCGAGACGTGAAGAATCTGGCCTGCAGCCCTGAGGCCAAGATCGTCATTCAGCGATGCATCGGGATCCGGAGGAAGCGTTATCCGGATGCCGTGGCAATGCTTTCCGCACTACAAGTTCACGACCGCAGAAAAATCGGGGATAGCGGCCCGCGGCCCGCGATCCGAACGCTCGAGGGGAAACGTGTGGTGTTCACCGGGCCGCTCTCGATTCTCCGGGCAGATGCAGAGAAGAGACTGAAGAAGGCTGGCGGCACCTGTCAGAGCAGAGTCGGTGCAGATACCGACGTGATCGTCGTCGGAGGGCAATCACCGAACTGGAAAGCGGAGCTTGAGGGTCAGAAGCTCCTCGATGTGCGCCGCGAGGAAGAGCGTGGTCACGTGATTCCGGTCATTCGCGAGGCACGATTTCTTGCCTTGGTGGAACGGCCCAGGACGAAGCGCGCATGATGAACGCACGATCGGCGACGACAGTCTGTGGCGGCGCTTTCGTCATCGACGCACGAAATAATGAGGTGGGGTGATGCCGGCGAATGTTCAGGCCATGGCCTACCACGGCAAAGAGCCGTGGCACGGGCTCGGAACTCCAGTACCGAGGGATGCAACGGCCAAGCAGATGATCCTTGCTGCCGGATTGGACTGGGAAGTGAGTCTCCGGCCAGCGCGCGGCGCACGGAAGATCAATAAAAGAGGCGAGTTCTCCCGCTATGAAGTTGTCCGGCTACCTCGGGAGCGCGACGAAGGAACCGAAGTGCTGCTCGGGGTGGTGAGCCGTCGATACAAGCCGCTTCAGAATGCCGAGGCCTTTGCATTCTTCGATCCGATCGTGACCGAGCAGAAGGCATTTTTTGAAACCGCAGGTGCGCTTGGCGAGGGCGAGCGCATCTGGGTAATGGCGAAGATGCCCGGCGCGATGACGATCGTGCCCGGCGACGACTGTATGAAGTACTTGCTCCTAGGCAACAGCCACTCTGGCGATGGGTCGGTTACTGTAAAGTTCACTTCGGTTCGCGTCGTTTGCCAGAATACTCTCATGATGGCTATGCGTGATGGGCAGAAGGCCTATCGCGTGCGGCACAGCGGCCAGATGCACCTGAAACTGGATGAGCTTCGAGATTTTCTTTCAATCGCGCAGGCAGTCTACCTTCACGCCGAAAAGAGTTTCCGCAGGCTGGCGCGCATTCAGGTAACAGGTAACAGACTGGGAGAATATCTGGCCTCGGTGTTTCCCCGGACGGGGAGACAAACGAAGCAGGCACCCGAGCCACCGCGCTGGGGACTCATCCGCGAGGTCTTTGACTCCCAGCCCGATCTGCAGTTGCAAGGCGTAAAAGGAACGCTATGGGCGGCATATAACGCAGTCACCCGCTTTGAAGACTACAAGCAGCCAAAGCAGGAGGAGCAACCAGAACAACGGCTTGAACGAACCTGGTTTGGCAGCGGAGCTGACATAAAGCTGAAAGCACTCGAGAAGGCGACAGAGATGGCTGACGGTTGGAGCAATCAAAGACCGTGAAGCCGTTCTCTGCCGCGGTCTAATGTGTCGGTGCAGCTGCCACGCACGCCTTCGCCGAAAATGTCTGTAGTGTGGTTGCAGTTGAGTTCAAGCATCTACGTGGCGTGCGCGACCATGCCGTTGGATCAGATGCTACACTTTTACCCAAATTCCAGGTATGTGGAGACTATGCGCACACGCCGCCCGACGAGGCACCAGACTGGCTGTTCGCGTTCGTCACTCAGCAGTCGAGCTTGGCCTCACCGCCGGGAGCTTCCCGCAGCTTCGTTTCGAACGCCAGTAGCCGCACCGTTTGTCGTCACGGGCTGGACTCGCCTGAACGCCACGCTAAATCCGGACTCACTCGGAGTTTCTTCAGATCCATTGGCCGCAAGTCAGCTTCAAAAACGTTGAGTGCCTGAAAGATCGGCAGGGCTTCCTCACGCAACCGCTGCCATTCGAGTGGAACGCTATTTCCAAGATCGAAGTCGAGCTGGATCACTCCCTGGAGTTTCTTCTTCACCGTCTCCAAACTCGGGCATTCCTGGAACAGCTGGGGAAGAAATGCGATGGCGGCATCCAGAATTGCGAGGGGATGATCTGGGCCTGCCGGCACGAGTGCCTTGATGGAACCCAGCGCGCTCATGGCATCATCCTGGTAAATGGCTTCAAACCACTGACGATCAGCATCGCCTTGCATGATCTGGACGAATGGGCGTGCGAGTCCATCCGCGCCCATGAAGCCGCCCGTACTTCCGATGAAGTACACCTTTGAAAATCCAGCCATGCCTTGTCCTCGTGTGCGGTGTAAGAGTGATGTTCGAGAAAGACGATGATGGGTCAGGGCGAGGCATTGTCAGCGACGCCTTCACACCAGCCACCCCTTCGATAGCCGCAGTGCCGGCAGTGCTTCCCATTCGCGGCCAACGACCTGCCCCCTGCCGGTAACACACTCACGGCCGCCGTAAGATCAGCGCGCATTTCCTGGCGAGTCGGATCGTCCACCGCAATCTCGCGGATCGCCGTCCCCTCATCGGTACCAAAGGCAAACACGAACCGACTGACGCTTTCAGCAGTAAGCGCCTCTGTCGACCCGACGTATGTCTGCACCTGCCGCGCATAGCTCTTCGCGCGCTCCTCGATCGAACGCCCGCCCGACCCGCCCATCTTCACATCGAGAAGGACATAGTCATCGTCTCCAGTATTACGTGCGACGAGATCGAACGCGCCCTGCATCACCGCGCCACTCTCTGCTATCGAGACGAATTCGAGTTCCCGACGCGAGCCCGGCAGATCATCAATGGCTCGATAGACGGGATTCGTTGCAATCTGCTCGACGCCCTTCCGCAACACTGATCGATACGCCTTGCCGCGCGGCTGATCGGGCAGAGGCGCGTCGGGATCCCAGCGTCCGATGGCCTCCTCGAGCAGCTCCTCGATCTCCAGCTCCTCGGAAAGGTGCTCGAGCACGTCATGCACGATCTGCCCTTTCGTGAGCGCCGAGACCAGCTCGTCCTTTCGCGTTCCCGGTCCGCCAAGCGCGGGCTCGGACAGGCCGGCGATGTACTTGAACCAGTGCTTTCGTTCGCACTTCTCGTGGAGCATCAACTCGGTCGCCGAGTGTCGCCCGCGCCCGAGAGGCACTGTGATTGGGACGAACGCACCGGGAAGCGCAGAATCAGGAAGCAGCTCGACATCCGGCGCCTCCTGCTCCTCGACATCAGCGCGCGCGGTAGTGACGTTCATGGTGAACGTCTCGCCCAGGCCCTGATACTCGACGCTCGTCACGCCCGCCATGCACAGTTCCGGGAAGATCGAAGTCAGCTCCACGGCCGGACAGCCCTTCGAGGCCCTCATCTTCCCCTGAGGAATTCCCGAGAGAACGAGCCGTTCTCCCGCGCGCGTGGCAGCCACATACCACAGACGCTTCGACTCGGCCAGGCCTTCGAGTTCGATCTGCTTTCTAAGAGATTTCCACTGCTCCGACTGTTCGTCAGCCTCGAGATCCGGACTCCCGAGCGCAATCTCGTCGCGCAGCACCTTGAGCCGGTCGTTATCCGCCGGAGCAGAGCGCCCGAGGTCGCACCAGAAGACAACAGGCCACTCAAGACCTTTGGCACTGTGAATGGACGTGATGGTCACGACGTCATCCCGTTCCGCATACAGTCGCTCGTCACCCACGATCACATCACGAGCACGCGTTTCCTCAATCGTGTGCAGCACCTCTGCGACTCCCGAGTCGCGCATCTCCACCAGCTCCCGGATGAACTTCCGGATGTTGGCCAGAGGTTGAAGCCCTTCGTCGCCCATCAGCGCGAGGTGAGCGACGTACCCGCTTTCCTCGAGGAGACTCAAAAGCAGATCGCTGGTGGCAATCCGGTCGCGAAGAGCGGTGTGCCGCGCGATCAGCGCAATGGCCCGGGCGACGAGCGTCGCCTCTCCCGGATCAGGAATCGCGCACCCTGCCACGTGCTCGGCGTAAGGTTGCACGCAGCCGCGCGCGATGCGCAGCAACGTCTCATCACGCACACCGATGAACGGACTGCGTAGCCATCCCATGAACGCCACGTCATCACTCGGATCCATCAGGACCTTGAGCGCGAGCAGGCAATCGATGATCTCCCGACGCTCATAGAAGCCGGTCATTCGCAGCGAACACGAAGGGATGCCATGGCGTCGCAGAGCCGCTTCGTACAGGTCCATGTCGCCCCAGCCAGCGAGCACGATGGCAAAATCACGCCACCCGCGTCCGGCTCCATTCAGCTCCTTCATCCGCACCGCGACCGCCTCGGCCTCGAAGCGCCGGCAGTCCTCGACCTTCAGGGCCTTTCCATTCTCGTCGGCGGGAATGACGATGCACTCGACCGAACGATCCTCGTGCGACCGGTCCGCGCTGGGCCTCAGTGGCGCGAATGGGACTTCGTAGTCCGCGAGAGGACCCGCGCCATCGAGCGGCCTGTCGAGGATCGTCCCGATGCCCGCCTCAACAAGAGCCAGAATGCCGTCATTGCTCCGGTAATTCGTCGACAGCGGGACCGTCTGCCCACGGCCCGCGGCGAACTCGCGCTCGACTTCCTTCCAGCCGGTGACGTCAGCCCGCCTGAAGCGATAGATGCTCTGCTTGGCGTCACCCACGAGCATCAGGCGCGATGATGATGCACTTCCATCGCCACCCATGAGCCGAGCGATCTGCTGCTGCACAGGATCGACGTCCTGGAACTCGTCCACAATGAGAAGCCGCACACGTCGTTGCAGCACCGCGCGCACGGCGTGATGATCCCGAATGATGTCGCGCGTTCGGACGATCATGCGGTCAAAGTCCACGGCTCGGTCTTCATCGAGTCTCCGCCCAAGCTCCTCGACCACACGGCCGGCCAGTGTCGCGAGCGCACCTTCGCGTGGCTCCATCGTTGTCGCCTTCGCGGCAAGGTTCACCGCGCGATCACTCTCGCCGGCGAGCTTCGCAAGCCAGGGGATCAGCTTCTCCACCGAGTAGTCCGTGAAGAGATCTTGCAGCCCTGCCAGATCATCCGCCTCAGCGGCTTCGAGCATCACGTCGCGAACAACATCGGCCCGTAGTGCGTCACCTTCGTTCGCTTCGAGGACTGACCTGACGGGCGCGCTGCCGGCACGCAGCGCGAACTCACGCAGGATGTCACCGCAGAAGGCGTGAATGGTGCCGATTCGCGCGACGTCAAGGTCATAGGCGTCCTTCTTCAGCCCCACCTGTTCGAGGACGCCCCGAAGCTTCCCCTTGAGGTCAGCGGCAGCACGATTGGTGAACGTGATGGCGGCGATGTCCCGAAGCGCCAGCGGCGTCGGGCAGCGTTCACCACGAACTGGAACGCCGAGGTGCCAGACGATCGTGGCGATGACCGTGTGCGTCTTGCCGCTGCCTGCACCGGCAGACACCAGCACGTTGCCGGCGTGTGCAGCCTTGACGGCGGCCCACTGCTCGTCACTGAGCGGCCGGAGGCCTGCCTCTTCCCATGAGCGAACCGGCATTACCACTTCACCAGATTGACTGGGCCGCCGGCCACGCGACAGATGTCGATGCCCGCGCAGAATGGCGGGCAACCACAGGTGGTCGCTGGTCGCGCCGGGAAGGCGCCATTTCGCGCGGCGATCACATGGTCGATGACATGGTCGAGCGCCGTGTCGAGCTTCGCCTTGGCTTCAGCGTGTTCGACTACTACACTCTTCTTGTAGTCCACGCCGACTGTCTGCAGTACGTGCGCTGGCTTGGGAGCTTTGAGCGGTCGATACTCCACTCGTGAGACCTCGCTGTCGGGAAACAGCTTCGACAGCGCGTAGGCGTAGAGCGGAACCTGGAGAACGACTCGGTCGTCCCACGCTTCCTTCTTGCCGCCCCCGGGAGTCGAGTAGACGGTCGTCTTGTAATCCACGGCTGCGATGTACTTCTCCGGGTTACCGATCCGCTCATCGACACCGCGCTCGACGCGATCGATGAAGCCGCGAAACCGGAACCGTACACCTCGGCGCTCGAGGACGATATCGTTGAACGCGAGCTCGTGCTTCTCCACGCCTGTTCGAATCGCCTTCGACGCGTTGGTGTTGTTCTTCCACGACGAGTCGTTGTACTCGATTTCCGCTGTCAAGGCACCTTTGAGGATTCGCAGAAGCTCCTGACGCCGCGCATTACGCAGGGCAGGTGCGCCGAGCCATTCGCGTGTTCCAATCTCGGCGATGGCCATGTCGAGCGCGTTTTCCAGATCCGCTTCGAGAAGCCCCGCATTCGCGGCGCGCAGGTACACCGGAGTTGCGGCCTGGGCGGCAATTCCATCGAAAAAACGCTGAAGCGCGTTATGGAGAATGGTTCCCCGCGTCGTGTTCTCCATGTCTTCGTCCGGATCGTTCCGGAGCTCGACCTTGAGCAGCTTCGTCGCGAGATAGGCCCAGGGACACTTGGCGTACGACTCGATCTGTGTCGGGCTCCATATGCGGTCATCGCCAAGTTCCAGCCCGAGCCAAGTGACAAGCTCGGGGTCGGCTATGAGGCCGTTGTGAAGCGAGGGCGCGTTGGATCGCCGCGAGCGCTCGAGCACGGCTACGCACCGGGCATGGGCGACCATCTCCGGCTCACGATGGAGCGGGAGCGTTGGCGTCAGCACTCGGTAGGTGGGAATAGTCTCTTCCGAGATGGTGCAAGCCGAACGCACTGCGTCGACGAACGCGGATGGCAAAGTGTCTGCGTCGCGGGCGCCCTGGCGCGGATACGACAGAGTCAGCGCGCAAGCCCCGGCCACGAGCACTCGGAACAGATCCCGCTCGCGCTCACCCCAAATATCGTTGGAGTCGACGGGGATGCCCGCCTGAATGAGTCGCTCGCGATCGTACTCATCCCAGATCGTCGACGTGGACTTTCGCGTGGGGAAACGGCCTGCTTCCATGCCGACCAGGAATACATGGTCGAACGAGCGATATGCCGCACTATGGCCTTCGAGCACCTGGACGCCGCGAAGCGTGTTCGTCCAGATCGCCAGGTCGGCGTTGAGCATCTCGCGCAGCCGTTCGGCGAAAGCGGCTACTGACATGACGTCGCCCTTGATCTCCCACCGGTCGAGCGACTCGCACCAGTCACGCGCGATCGCTGAAAGGGCGCTCAACGCGCGCAGGTCGACACGGGCGATCTGGAAGCGATCGTCCGGAATCGCGTAAATGCGTTTTTCAATCTCGAACGGGTCGCGCGCCAGCGTCTCTCTCAGCCAGGAGAGCCATCCCTCCATGGTGCGGGGCTCTTCGAGCGTGCGTGCAGAGCGCATGAAACGCGAGTGCGATTCGCGGGCAGCCACAATGCGGGCGTGCGCGGGCATGACGCTTCGGCGGTCCTGTTCAAGGAGTTCCCCGCTTTCGTCGCGCTTCGCGCGCTCGAGCGCACGCGTCTCGAGAGCTCGTAGCGCCAGTTCCCAGTCTGCCAGGCCCAGCACCCGCTGGCGGAAGCCCACGTAGTTGATGACCGTGGAGTCGAGGCCTGTTCCTATATATGGTTGCTGGGCGAGGCCAGCGAGGCCGCCACGAGTCCAACCCTCACCGGCCGCGTCGAGGAGCGCCAGCACCGCGCGGATGAGCGGTACTTCGCGATAGGAGTGTCTGCGACGTGCCGTGGCCGGAACGCCAAAGCGCGCAAGCGCGTCGCAGGCCAGGTCGACATATGGCCGCGCCTGTCGTGAGACGATCGCGATGCGATGCGGTAGGGTGCCGGCGTCGATGAGCGCACGGGCACGTCGCGCGACTTCTTCGACTTCCCGTTGCAGGTCCGGGGCGCTGATGAGAGGGACCCCGGTCGCGGTGTTTGAGCGACCCGTGAAAAGCGTTCGAGCCAGACTGTCCGGCTCCGCGATCTTCTCGTGCGTCGGGTTCAGTTCCTCGAGGGGCAACGCGACCGACGTGTAGACTGCCACTTCGTCGAGCGCGGGCGATTCCGACAGGGCCCGGAGGAGAAGGCGCCATCCGGTGCGCAAATCGGCGAGCCCGACGAAGCGAATTGCTCGACGCCCGCCGAGGCGTTTCGCGAGGGCGTCCGGGTCGCCGCTGATGGCGCGGGCTATGTCGACGAGGCGGGCGCGTGGGTCGCGCGCGTTTCGGGTGGAGAGGAGGCCGAGGTACGCGCCAAAAATCGATGCAAGCTCGCCGTCACGGTTCGATTCGAACGTGTCGGGGTTCCTACCCGCCTGGAGCGCTTTGGCCAGTTCCGCGGGCGAGACTCCTTCGCCGATCAACTCACCAAAGACGCGATCGATGGAATCCAGATAGTCGTCTCCCTTCGTCGAGGCGAGCACGCCGGAGTTGGCGCCGCGCTGGTCGAGGAGCGTCCGGATGATGACCAAGCGCTCGAAGTCGTCAACTTCGCGACCAGGGAGGTCGGCAAGTATAGTCGGGACGTCGGCGAACAGGCAGAGCGGCGGATCGAACCAGCCAGCGACACCGCGCTGGTGTGCGAGTGCGTAGAGGTCGTCCCGAAGCCCGCCTTGTCGAAGAGCCAGCCAGCTTGTCGGAGATGGAAATGGCAGACCCTTGGTAGCACGTGCCGGAGCAAGGAACTCGCTGGCGGCAGACTCCAACAGGCGAATCGGGCTGAGCCCGTGGACGATCTTCAACAAAGCGCTGGGGGAAGAGAGGACGGACCTCCCCAAGTTGGAGAGAGGTACTGACAGCCGCCACCGTAACTCGGTGTCAGCAGCGCGGCATGGAAGGCAGCCCGCCGACGCCTACGCGGCCTCGGGGAACGTCAACTCAACCGTCGACGGTAAACGCGGAACCGCGTCAACAGTATCGAGCGTGTCAATGTCCTTCACGCTACCAGTTCCCAAGTCGCGAAACTTGCGCGCAGTTGGGAGAACCCGACTCTCCATTGCACCCACGGCGCTGTTGTAGCCCTCGACAGCCGATGCGAGCCCCTTGCGGATCTTACAGAAATGCTCGGCCGCAACGCGAATGCGCTCGTACAACTGCTGACCGAGGTCGCGGATTTCCTCCGCATTCTTTGCAATTCGCTCTTGCCGCCATCCAAAGTTCACCGCCTTGAGCACGGTGATGAGCGTGGTTGGGCTTGCGGGGATGACGCCACGACTAACGGCAAATTCGATCAGGCTTGCGTCGCGCTGACACGCTGCGCTGAAGAACGACTCGCCCGGCAGGAACATGATGACGAAATCGGGCGCTTCCGGGAACTCGCTGGCGTAATCCTTCGCCGACAGCGCGAGGACGTGACTGCGGACCTGCTTGGCGTGCTTGTCGAGGAAAGCGTCGCGCTGGGAATCATCGACCGCTTCCATGGCATCCAGGTACGCTGACAGCGGAGCCTTGGAATCAACGACAACGAGCTTTGCGCCGGGAAGCCGCACGAGCATGTCGGGGCGGAGCTTACCGTCAGCTGTATCAACGCTGGCCTGCTGCACTGGTGACGCCACCGATTTCACGCCTCGCTTTATTGACACGAAACAACCGGTCACTGCTGCGAAACTACGCGACCGGCTCGCGGCACGGGGAGTCGAGATTCTCGAGAGCGACGAAATCCGGATGCCATCGTCTGTCGGTGCTACGGGCTGGGTGGAAGTCGGTCGCATCGACGAACTCGGCCACAGGCTCGGTGAGGAGCTCGCACAGCACGTCGATCGTGAAATAGAGCGACTGAAGGAAACAGTCCTGAGCCTGCTCGATGCAGGATGGCGCCGAGTGCGCGTCGTAACGGACCATGGCTGGCTATTGATGCCTGGTGGCCTGCCAAAGATTGAACTGCCGCAGTATGTGCTTGCCAGCCGCTGGGCGCGGTGTGCCACAGTGCGCGAGAATGCAACACCGCAGGTGACGACAAATCCGTGGTACTGGAATGCGAACGTTCGCATTGCCACACCGCCCGGAGTGGGCGCATACGTCGCGGGGACCGCGTACACGCACGGTGGCATCAGCCCGCAGGAATGTGTCGTCCCCGAGCTGACATGCGAGCGCGGTGCGGCGGCGCTCAGCGCGAAGATCACCGGCGTTGAATGGAAGCGACTGCGGTGCGTCGTCACCGTATCCACCAATGACCCAACTGTACGAGTAGATGTGCGGAGTGTCTGGAAGCTGCCTGCCACATCACTGGTCGTGGCGCCGAAGATTGTGGGCGACAGTGGCGAGGCCAACCTCGCTGTGCGCGATGACTGCGAAGGGCAGGCAGTCTCTGTGGTGCTGATCGATACAAATGGAAATGTGCAGGACAAACGAACGACCATAGTGGGAGGCGACTGATGCCGGTCATGCTAGACGCGCTCGATACCGCGGCGGCGCAGGCCTTCGAGGGCTACCTGGTTCGCAAGGATCTCGTGCGCAAGTACGCGCGCCAGTACCCCGTGCCAACCTACGTGGTGGAATTCCTGCTTGGCCGGTACTGCGCGAGCACGAAGGAGGAGGAGATCCTCGAGGGACTCCAGATCGTCGAGGAGCAGCTTAAGGACCGCACGGTGCGAACTGGCGACGAGGAGCTGTTCAAGAGCCGAGCTCGCGACAATGGCTCCATTCGCATCATTGATATCGTGAAGGCCCGGCTGGATGCCAAGACCGACAGCTACATCGCAGAGCTGCCGAGCCTGGCGCTGAAGGACGTAAGGATTGACGACAAGCTGGTGCGCGACAATGAGCGCATGCTTACGGACGGCTTCTATGCGGAGCTGACCGTATCGTACGACGGAATCGTGGCACTTCAGGCCGGTGGTCGACCCTTCAAGGTAGATGCGCTGCGGCCCATCCAGATGTCGAAGCCAGATGTGCTGGACGCCTACCTGCGTGGCCGGCAGGCGCTGTCGCTCCAGCAGTGGATCGAACTACTCCTGCGTTCAATCGGGCTTGAGCCGGAAAAGCTCGATGCTCGCGCCCGTGCCGTGGCGCTGCTTCGCATGGTTCCGTTTGTGGAGCGGAACTACAACATGGTGGAGCTTGGGCCGCGCGGCACAGGAAAAAGCCATCTCTACCAGCAGATCTCTCCCTACGCGCACCTGATCTCGGGCGGCAAGGCGACCGTCGCCAAGATGTTCGTGAACAACGCGAATGGTCAGCGCGGATTGGTCTGCCAGTACGACGTCGTCTGCTTCGATGAAGTCTCCGGCATTTCATTCGATCAGAAAGACGGTGTAAACATCATGAAAGGCTACATGGCCTCCGGTCAGTTCAGCCGAGGCAAGGAGAACATCCGGGCCGAGGGTGGGATCGTCATGGTTGGCAACCTCGAAGTGGAAGTATCGCAGCAGCAGCGCGTTGGTCATTTGCTCGGCCCGCTACCTCCGGAGATGCGCGACGACACCGCGTTCATGGACAGAATTCATTCGTACGCGCCGGGATGGAACTTTCCAAAACTCGCACCCGAGTTCTTCACGGATCACTTCGGACTTGTGAGTGACTTCCTGAGCGAGTGCTGGACCCGCCTGCGAACGAGCAATCGAGTGGCGGCGATGCAAGGTCGCGTGTATCTCGGCGGCGCCCTCAGTGGCCGCGATATCGAAGCGGTGACGAAGACAGTCAGCGGCTTGGCGAAGCTGTTGTTTCCGGACCCGCAAATGGTGATTCCGGATGCGGATCTCGAGTGGATGGTTCGGCTGGCACTCGAGTCGCGCCGGCGTGTGAAGGAGCAGCAGAAGCGGGTGTTCAAGGCCGAGTTCAGGAATACGCACTTCAGCTACACGATGGGCGGTGAGGGCGTTGAGCACTTCGTGTCGACGCCGGAACTTCACAGTGACGAAGCGATCGAGACCGATCCATTGCCACCAGGCCAGGTGTGGGCGATCAGCCCAGGAGCTCCCGGCGCTGGGGCTGGGCTTTATCGCATCGAGGCGACGAGCGCGTCAGGTGGCGGCGTGAAGTTTCTCAACCTGCCGACACCGCCGTCGTTCCGCGAGAGTGTGAAGGTGGGTGAACAAAACCTCTATACACAAGCCAAAGCGCTGGTTGGCGATCGTGACCCGCGAGAGCACGAGTTCTCGGTGCAGATGCGAGCGATGGACGCGGACCGGAGTGGAGCGGGACTTGGCCTGCCTGTTCTCGTTGCCTTCTGTGGCTCACTGCTCGGCAAGAATACGCGCGGCGGGACAATTGTCGTCGGTTCGCTCAATCTCGGCGGATCGATTGAGATGCTGCCAAACGCGGTCGCGATCGCGGAACTTGCAGTCGACAAGCAGGCTCAGAAGCTGTTGGTGCCGGTTGCCGCTCGGCAACAGCTGAACGATCTGCCTGACGACCTCTGGACTAAAATCAGCATCGAGTTCTACAAGGATGCGGCCGACGCGGTCTTCAAGGCCCTCGAGGAATAGTTCGCCGTCGCGACAAGGCAGTGAACACGTTCTTTCTCGACCCAGTGAAGGGCCATGGCGTCCAATTGCAGCGCTGAATACGGCGGGCGAACGCCTGAGGTCAGACTGGCGAGATTGACCAGAAAAATGCGAGTTAGTCGGGACCGACACTATCACGCGTACAGGCCACGGTCGAGGTCTAGAGCGAGATCAATCTCTCCAAGAAGGCCTTTGCCTCAGACACCTCAATTTCGCTGTCTGGCTTGAGGATGAGATCAGCAACTGCCTTCCCCTCGAATTGGCTAACTCCGCGAGAGTTGCGGCCAGCCCAGTGCTTCAAAAGGATAGTCGACCGCAAAAGGTCTTTCTGAAACATCGAGATCAGAACTGTGTTTACAATGCGGGTGGGGTCAACGCCAACGAAGTAGAACATGAACACCGATTTGTCGCTCGAGAGAAACTCCAGGATCTTGTCCAAATTATACGCCTTTGGATTCGATGCGAGGATCATGATCTTGGTCTTGACATCCGTTTCGGTCACGTACTCAGTGAATGCTCGCCGATAGTCCCCGAGTTCATTGGCGGTCTTAAACGCAGGTATGCCCTTGGCTGTGCCTCGGGATCGAATAGCGGCTAGAATTTCTTGTCGGAGGTTCTCATCCTCACCGGCGATTAGGTACTCGATGACCCTCCCTCGGACGTTGACATTCTCGATCAACGCGGCAAGGACAATATCGGTACGGTAGGCATTGACCTTATCATCGATTTCTCGTTTGAGCGTGGCGGCATCTGAGGACGCAACGAATTGAACGGCGCGGTCCGGTGCTTCCAAAATCAGTCGGCGCGCCCCGTCGCTAACGGTGTACTTATGTCCGGTCGGCGAGATGTTGTTCGTCGCCTCAACCAGCCGCGCAAGGTTGCCGTCGAAACCCAACTCTGTATGAATGGCAAAGAGACGCTCGAAATTGTCTGGCTCGTTCTTGATTCCTTCGAATTCGCGCAGGATATCTGAGCCGTTAAAGCTTCCTCGAATGTTGTCAATTCGAAGTTGCTGCGAGCTGTGGCTTATCTTGCGAAGTAACGTGGAATTCGCCAGCAACAGCTGATTTGAAGTCTGTGTGACGACGCAGACCAAGAACGGGACGTGATCGACCTTTCGAAGGTTCGACAGCGACAGGACCGTGTTTGAAAAGCTCGTTCCATTTGAGGCACTAAAGCGAATGGCGAAGTCGTCGCAGTAGAAGACGGATCGATCGCGTGTTAGGCGAAACTGTTCGGCGACCATGTTGGCGAGTCGCGCCTTATCGTTGATTCCGCCATGTGACGCTATTACTGCGAATAGCGCTTGAAGCCTGCTCACTTGAACAGGCCGAGGGTGGGCTCAGACCCGTCAGCGATTTTCGCAGACTTGTTTTCCTGCTGAGAGTTGCGCTCCCAGAAGACTCCGTCTGCGTATCCCTGAATCGACCGATCTACTTCGGCCGCATTCAGTCTCTTCTGGGCCCAGCAACAGTATTCCGTGTTCTGTTCGATTCCAAGGAATCTCCGGCCTAGTTTCCTTGCGACCACTGCAGTGGTGCCGCTTCCTAAGAACGGGTCGAACACGACTGCACCAGGCGCAGTGCTCGCCAGAATCAGCTTAGCGACGAGCTTCTCCGGCTTTTGTGTCGGATGGTCCGTATTCTCCGGCATTGACCAGAAGGGGACGGTAATATCGGTCCAGATGTTTGAGGGGTGCGTCAATCGATAATTGCCGTCAGGACCTTGGTCCCAATCCTTCGGTTGGCCGTCCTGGTCTCGATAAGGCGCGATGACCCTCCGCTTCAGTTTTACCGCATCTACATCGAAGAAGTAATCGTCCGAGGCAGTACAGAACCAAATGTCTTCTGAGCTGTTCTTCCAGTTAGCTTTTGCACCGCGTCCTTTTTCGCGCTCCCATGTGATGCGGTTGCGAATTTGAAGGCGGCGTTCTAGGAGGGGGGCGACAAGAATGGACGTCCTCCAATCCGAACACACATACGCCGTTCCGTTGGGCTTCAGAGTTGGCAGGACGGTGTCGAGTACGGATTCAAACCAGGCGCAATAGCTCTCGCCGTCCGTCTCCCGAAAAGTGTTTCCGTGGAAATTCTTAGAGATGTTGTAGGGCGGATCAAGGATGAGCAGATCGGCGAAGCGATTCGGGAGAAACGCTACTGCTTCGAATAAATCTTGATTGATGACTACGTTAAGAAGGTCGCCCATCACGGGCCTCGCACTCAGTCGAATCAACTGGCGAGAGAGCTCCGCGACCTCTTGGTCATTGCAAGAAAGTGTTCTGTTTTGCGGGGCCCTTTCTTTAGCCATTGTCAGCAGCCGAGGCCTATGGATGGAACACGTTTCGGAGTAAAGCTACGTAGCGGCTGTTGCGGTGCCAACCATCGACTACGCTTGACAGGGTTTCCGAACAGGAGCCATCGGCTACGCCAAGGCGTTCGGGACGATTGCGTCGATGAAACCTCGTTCACCACTTTGACGTGACCCAACCGCTGAACCAGAAACGATGTTAGTCCAGTGAGTGGGGCGCAGGACTTAAAAAGCCCCTTGGCCGCACAGGCTATCTGACCTCATCCATGGCGCGACCCGGTTCTCTATCGCTGAACGCGATATACATGAACGCCTGATGGAACCGATCCATCGAATGCACCGTGCATCCCAGCATGGTGTCGGCCATCTTCTCGGCCAAAATCCCACCCTCCACGTCCACACTCGCTCGGAATCTAAGCTGTCCCTTCTCAAACTCCAGTTCGAAGTTGCCGAAGCCAAGCCGCACGTTCGCGCGTGATGCTGCTGCCGCGATTGCATCCCGTCGCTTCAGCGGAATTGCCGAACCATAAGTCCCCACAATACGGACGAACTGCCACTCTTCGTCCATAGTAATTATCACATTATACAGCCCCTGCTCGCTGCGAATCGTCAGGTGGATTGTGTGCTCGTCCCGCTGGTGATACGTGTAGCCGTGATAGTCCAGCATGTTCCGCACGGCACTCCGTAGCGGATGATGAAGCGGCTCCTTCTCCTCATCCTCGGTCTTTTCGCGAGTGAAGAAGTCCATGTGGCTCAGAGGCTTATTGGACGTCGCAGACTCGGGATTGGCATTTCGTTGCGCGAACCCCTGCGATATCTGCCCAGTGCTGAGATCCAGCCAAGTCTCGATACCGTCTTCGTCCGCGAGCATCATAAACCGGCCGGGCTCATCGCGGATATCCTCACGAGTCAGCTGGCGCGATTGCTCCGGTGTCCACGCCTCCGGCGCATGCATCGGATCGGGATTCGTTCCACGCTTCCAGCAATAGGTGTAACCCTCGGGGTGCGAGTTCCACTCGAGCCACTCGCATGGCATCGTCGGCCCAAAGCGCTGGTCGAGAAAGGCCATGTCTACGAATTGCTTTTCATCCACAAGGACAATGCCAATCTCGAGCAGTTCATCCTGCACACCCTTTGCCTGCTCGATGGTGAGGAAGCTCACGCTCACGAGATCATCGTCCGCGCAGACGAGGCGAGCTGGGATCTCAGGGAGGCACATCTTCTCCATGAAGGCCTCCGCGCCACCTGGATAGCAGATGTCCAGCACCAGGCGCGGAATGATGAGACTGAGGGCTTCGACAAGGACACTCACGGCACTTCCTCCGGCTTGTGTTGCATGGAGCTGCCAATCTTACCCCTTCAATTAAGTATGCCCCTCTGACAATCCTAAACTCTTCGCACCCCATACAAGACGACGACGTGGCAGGTCGCGTTCTTCAGGGGAAAAACACCGGCGCGGGCTCGCACACGGCGTGCATGCAACGCCGGATCGATACGCCGCTGGAACGAGCGCGCTGCGCGCAGCGCTTTGCGGTGGTGGCACCGGTGTTCGTCAATTTACGGCGCAACAAGGGACGCGACCGCTTCACGCTACGTGGGCGCGTGAGGATCGATGGACAGTGGAAGTGGTTCTGCCTCGTGCAGAACAGTCGAGAAGCTGGCGCATCACGAGTACGGCGTAGATCGAGCGGCGACAGAGATAACTCTACCCAAGCGAGCTACGGACAATCGCCACGATCGCACGCGATGACTCCACACATCGCGTGTGTACCTCGCCGCCGGCTCGGCGACAAAGCATGTTCTACCGCTGCTACGATAAGATTCAGCAGCGGGCCAGCTGGAGAGACTCAAACCACGAAAAGCCGGCATGCCCGCCCCGTCTGCTGCAACGCCTGGTTCGGCGACGCCAGCTTTCAATCACTTCTGCAACCTGTGCATCACCGACCAGACGTCATGCAGCGAACGCTCGTAGGCTTCTCCGGCACGCCCCTGATGGCGGGCAACCTCTGACTTGAAGTTGTCGTAGTCAGTCTCTTCCGCCAATCTCAAAAGCACCTGAGACCAGACCGGCTTGTCGACGAACATGCGGAATGCGTAGTCGGTCCCACCGAACTCCTGAATGTCGCACTTGCCGAGCAGGTCCAGAAACCGCTTCTTCAGGGCTTCAAGATGTCCTCCGACTCGCGCCCGGACCATGAGGCGGTGAGGATCGATGGGCTGGCCGTGCTTGCCAGTTCCCTGCCGGGCGCAAACCGCACTGAAGAAGCCGTGTTTGGTGAAAATCCACATTGGTTGTCCTCTGGCTGTTACGCGAAGCCTTTTTCGACGAGGCGGCTACCGTGCCGCTGCGCTGGGTGAATCGCCCCGGGTTTGCGGGAGACTCCTTCCCTTGAGAGGTTGGAGTCATGGCAAAAGCGACCAGAAAATCCCGATTCTCGCCAGAAGTCCGGGAGCGCGCTGTGCGGATGGTACAGGACCAAGCTGCCCATCACGGCTCGCAGTGGGGAGCGATTCGCTCTATTGCGGAGAAAATTGGGTGCGCGGCCGAGACGCTCCGGCACTGGGTTCGACAAGCGGAGCGCGATAGCGGTACCCGACCCGGGGTGACGACGGATGAGCGACAACGTCTCCGGGAGCTCGAGCGAAAGAACTTCGAACTCCGCCGAGCGAATGAGATTCTGCGGAAGGCGTCAGCGTATTTCGCACAGGCGGAGCTCGACCGCCGACCGCGATGATGGTGGCTTTCATCCAGGCCCACCGGAAGCAGTATGGAGTCGAGCCGATCTGCGCGGTGTTGCCGATCGCTCCGTCGACGTACCAGCGGCACCAGGCGCAGGCGCGTGATCCCGCGACCCGCTCGGCGCGGGCGAAGCGCGACGACGAGTTGCGGCTCGCCGTGCGGCGCGTGTACGAGGCGAATCGTCGAGTCTATGGGGTGCGGAAGGTCTGGCGCCAGCTGCGGCGAGAGAATGTCACGGTCGCCCGATGCACCGTCGAGCGCCTCATGCACGCCGAAGGACTCCAAGGCGTCGTGCGCGGCCGGCGCACCCGCACGACGAGCCCCGAGGCAGCGATGGCGCGGCCGATGGATCTGGTCGCGCGCGATTTTACCGCCACGCGTCCCAATCAGCTCTGGGTCTCGGACCTGACCTACGTCGCGACGTGGCGGGGGTTCGTCTACGTCGCCTTCGTGATCGACGTGTTCTCGCGCCGGATCGTCGGCTGGCGGGCGTCGACGTCGTTGCGAAGTGATCTCGCCCTGGACGCGCTCGAGCAAGCGATCTGTGAGCGCGAGGGCGACCTCGCCGATCGAGTCATCCATCATAGTGACCGCGGCGTGCAGCTCGGACTCAACTGGTCGTCGCAACACCGGGTGTTGAATGTGAATGCAGGAGCTGATCAAGTATCTCGGCTGGGGTGCGCCAGCCCAGCGTCTTTCGTGGTCTGGTGTTGAGGGTGAACGCGACGGCGCGAAGGTCCTCGAGGCTCACGGTACTGAGATCCGTTCCTTTCGGAAAGTACTGCCGCAGCAGGCCGTTCGTATTCTCGTTCGTACCGCGTTGCCACGGACTATGTGGGTCGCAGAAGTACACGTGAAGGCCGGAGTCGATACGAAGGCGCGCGTGCTGCGCCATCTCCGTGCCTTGATCCCATGTGAGGGAGTGTCGCAGCTGATCCGGCAAGGTCGCGACGGCGCGCGTGATCGCATCGCGCACGGCACCGGCGCCGTGCCCCGCGAGCGCGGGCCCATTCTTCTCCCGCTGGCCGGCGTCGTGCCCCGGCATCGGCGGGAGGTGGAGCAGCATGGTGAACCGCGTCGTGCGCTCGACCAGCGTGCCGATGGCGGAGCTGCGCAGACCAAGAATCAGGTCGCCTTCCCAATGCCCCGGGACGGCGCGGTCCTCGACTTGGGCCGGCCGCTCGCTGATCAACACGTCCGGCGTCACGAACCCTTTGCCCCGACTGCGCGCACGGGCCCGCGGAACCCGCAACGCGCGCCCCGTGCGCAAACACGCCGTGAGTTCACGACGCAACGCTCCACGCCCCTGCACATACAGCGCCTGGTAGATCGCTTCATGACTGATGCGCATGGTGGGATCATCCGGGAAGTCCAGCGGCAGCCTATGAGCAATCTGCTCGGGACTCCACGCGAGCGCCCAGCGGCGATGCTGGCGCGGGCCATGGCGTCGCGACTTCCACCGAACGGTTGGGCCAGGAATCGACTGCCCGCATGGCGCGACGACGGTGCCCGAGAGCCGCTCGGTGACGTAGGTCCGGAGTGCGTCGTGCAGGGCAAGCCGCGCGACCTTCGGTCGACGTGATGCCCGATCGGCATGCCACTGGGCCGTCGTCGCCCGATAGTCGAAACCGCCGCTGCGCGTCGCGGCATTCCGCCGTAGCTCTCGTGAGATCGTCGAGGGCGCGCGCTGCAGGCGCCGCGCGATCTCTCGCACGCCGTGCCCTAACGCGCGTAGAATGGACAGTTCCTCACGCTCCGCGCGCGAGAGATATCGCGCCGAGCGAACCGGCGCGGATGTCGCCAGCTGGGATGGAGGCATGCCGCCACACTCTCGGAACCAGCGTACACCGACCGCCGGAGACACGCCAGCCGTGCGCGCGGCGTCCTCGCTGGTCTGTCCGGCAGCAACCGCAATCCAAAATCGCCTTCGCTCGGCGCGGTGCACGACGGGGGGTCGTCCCGGGGAGGGTAACGCCCGCCGCTGCGCTCGGTCAGACCGCCGCTTCATTCGCTGTACCATCGCCACCTCGCTCGTCGAGGTGTTGCCACGATCGATTGAATCCACCCAGTACCTCTCGATCCGCTACACCGAACGCCTCTTCGAAGCCGGCATCGAGCCCTCCGTAGGCAGCCGCGGCGATTCCTACGACAATGCGCTGGCGGAGACCGTGATTGGTTTGTTCAAGGCCGAGGTCATTCACCGCAGCGGCCCGTGGCGCGGATTCGACGACGTGGAGTTCGCCACGCTGGAATGGGTCTGGTGGTTTAACCACCAGCGGCTGCTGGAGCCGTTGGGCTATGTTCCCCCCGCCGAGTTTGAATTGCAGTACGAGGAATCGTTGACGACCTCCGTCAGCGTGGCAGCACTCACGTAACCGAGTCTCCGACAAACCCGGGGCGATTCAGTTCACGTATTTTCCTGCTTCCTCATCCGCTCCTGTCTGCAACACACTCAGGCGCGAATAGGAGCTGTCAAGGGAGGTCATCG
>JBKJKH010000228.1:0-3026 GCA_046597595.1 Gemmatimonadaceae bacterium | reverse complement strand
CTCCGCTTCCTGATCGTGTACCCGTTCACAAAGACGGTCGAGTGGCACCTGCTCAATCGCGATGTCCGGCAGGGCTTCATGAACGAGCACATGCGCGTCGGACACGAATTCGAGGATGTGCGCCAGGTGCTGCTCTACACCACCGGTCTCGACGACCAGGAGTTTGTGGTCGCCTACGAGACCAACGACCTCGAACGCCATCACCAACTGGTGGTAGCGCTGCGTGCGACCAACTCCCGCGCATTCACGCTGCGCGACACGCCGATCTTCACCGCCATCAACCGCCCGCTCGACCAGGCGCTCGAGTTGCTCGGTTGACCAGGAACGGGAAGGACAGCCTCTTCGCGCGCGCGGCGAGGCGGGAGCCAACGGAGCGCACGCCCATCTGGTTCATGCGGCAGGCGGGCCGCATCCTTCCGGAATATCGCGCGCTCCGCGAAAAATGGTCGCTCGAGCAGATCGTCCGACAGCCCGACCTCTGCGTGGACGTCACACTGCAGCCGATGCGCCGGCTTCCGCTCGACGCCGCCGTGATGTTTGCGGACATCATGACGCCGCTGTCGGGCACCGGCGTCGACCTCGACATTGTCGAAGGCGTGGGACCCGTGATCGCATCCCCTGTCCGCGATGCAGCCGCCATTCGCCGGCTGCGTGCGCTCGAGCCGGAGGCGGACGTTCCGTATGTGCTCGAGACACTGCAGCGATTGCGCGCGACGCTCCCAGCCGAATGCGCGGTGATTGGATTTGCGGGCGCACCCTTCACCCTCGCGTCGTACCTCATCGAGGGGCGCCCGTCGCGGGAGTTTGCCGCCACGAAAGCGCTGATGCTCGGCGAACCCGCGCTGTGGCACGAACTGATGACGCGGTTGTCGGACATCACCATCGCCTACATGCGCGCGCAGGCACACGCCGGCGCAGATGCCCTCCAGCTGTTTGACAGCTGGGTCGGCGCGCTCGGCCCGGACGATTATTCGCGTTCGGTGCGCCCGCATGTCCGCCGCATTTTTTCATCACTTCAGGATACGGGCGTACCGCTCGTTCACTTCGGGACGAACACCAGCGGACTGCTGCATCTCATGAAAGACGACGGCGCGTCGGTCATCGGACTCGACTGGCGCGTGCGGCTCGATGATGCATGGACGAGCATCGGTCATCATCTCGCGGTCCAGGGTAACCTCGATCCTGCGAGCCTGCTGGCTCCGCCGCAAATCGTCGAAGAGCGGGCGATCGACATTCTCCGGCAGGCGGGCTCGCGGCCGGGACACATCTTCAACCTCGGGCACGGGCTCCTGCCCGCCACACCGCTCGAGACACTCCAGCATCTCGTCGACGTCGTCCACGTGCACAGCACCGGGATCCGGTCGGCTAACACGCTCGTGGAGGCACAATGAGCAGCCATGCAGTTCTGCTGATGGCGTACGGAACGCCGGATACCGCCGACGATGTGGAACCCTACTTCACGCACATCCGCGGCGGCCGCATTCCGTCTGCAGAAGCGGTTTCCCGGCTCCAGGCGCGGTACGCGCTCGTAGGCGGCCGCACACCCCTGCTCGATATCTCGAACCGCGTGCGCGACCTGGTGCAGGAGACGCTGGGCATCCCGGTATACGCCGGCATGAAGCATTGGCATCCGTACATCGCCGACGTCGTGCAGCAGATGGCGAAGGACGGAATCCGCAGCGTGACGGCTATCGCCCTCGCTCCGCACTACTCGCGAATCAGCATCGGCGGATACCGGACCGCGGTGGAAAGTGCGATCGCCGGACTGGACTTCCCAATGGACGTGACGTTCGTCGACTCATGGCATCTGCAGCCGGAGTTCATCGACATGATGGCGCGGCGGGTCACGGACGCGCTGCAGGCGTTCCGCGCCGACGAAGGCGCACGGGTGGTGACCGTCTTCAGCGCGCACAGCCTTCCCGAACGTATCCGCACGTGGAACGATCCCTACGAGGCACAGTTGCTCGAGAGCAGCGAGGCGGTGGCGCGCCAGCTCGGGCTGAATGACTGGAGATTCGCCTGGCAGAGTGCAGGCGAAACTGGCGAGCCGTGGATCGGACCCGACATCTGCGAATATCTGGAGACCCTGCATGCCGAAGGCGTGCGCGCGGTGCTCTCGGTGCCGATCGGCTTCGTGGCCGACCATCTCGAGATCATGTTCGATATCGATCACGAAGCGGCGCAGCGCGCCTCCGCGTTGGGCATGACCCTGCGCCGGACACAGATGCCCAATGACAGCCCGGCGTTCATCGAGACACTCGCGGCGGTGGCCAGGCGCGCGCGCGCCGGAACCGGCCCGCTGGAGCACGCTGTCGCGTGACCCCGCTGCACGCAGCGCAGCGGACAACGTTCGTGGTGGGTACTCGGGGCAGCCCGCTCGCACTGGCACAGACGCGACTCGTTCGTGAACGCATGGCGGCGGCCGCGCCGCATTTCACGTTCAGCGAAGCATGTATCCGCACCATTGGCGACGAGCGCCAGGATGTCCCACTGAGTGCCATCGGCGGGCAGGGCGTCTTCGTCACGGCCATCGAGCGAGCGCTCCGCGATGGCCGTGTCGACCTCGCCGTGCATAGCGCGAAGGACCTTCCCTCTCATCTCGCCGATGACATGCGTCTCGTCGCATTTCTCGAGCGCGAGGATGCGCGGGACGTGCTCGTGTCACGATGCGGCCCCATCGACGCGCTGCCCACCGGTGCGCGCGTCGGCACGAGCAGTCCCCGGCGCGCCTGGCAGATCCGCGCCGCGCGTCCCGATGTCGCCATCCTCGACTTGCGTGGCAACGTGGACACGCGCCTCGCGAAGCTGGATCGTGGTGATTACGACGCGATCGTCCTCGCCGCAGCGGGCTTGATCCGTCTTGGCCTCGCCGCACGCATCACGGAGTGGCTCTCGAATGACGTGATGCTCCCGATGGTGGGGCAGGGTGCGATTGCCGTTGAGGCGCGTGCCGGCGATGAGGAAGTCGCCTCGCTTGCCGCCGCGCTGGATCACCGGGCGACTTCGCTGGCGGTCACGGCGGAGCG
>JBKJKH010000022.1:0-14215 GCA_046597595.1 Gemmatimonadaceae bacterium | reverse complement strand
GGGCGGTGCAACCCAGGAAATCATCATTGTGGGAGGTGCCACCCGCACGGGGTCGAGAGGATCAGAATCTTTCGCGCGCGCGGCCGAGTCCTCGTACAGGTAGACCTGAACCTCGCTGCCGCCCGTATCGCGGACCGCAGAATCGCTGCGGCCCTGCGCCGCCATGCTTACTGGCAAGACAGTTGCCGCCACTTGCATGAACGCCTGCTGGGTGGAGCGCGCGGAGCCGGTGAACACGCCGGCGCCACGCAGCGCGTCGGTCACCGAGCGCATCTCCCAGTGGGCGTGCGGCACGGGCGTTCGGTTGCGAGGCGAGTCCTGATGCTGCAGCGTCCCCACAGCGGATCGCGAGGAATCCGCGCGCGGCGCCGGAGTGCCGGGCGTACAGGCGGGCACGAGCGCGATTCCGATGGCCATCCACGCCGACAAGGCAAGTTCCCGCGGTCTCACGACAATCCCTCGAGGTAGCGCGCTATTCGATCCAAGACAGGCATCCTTTATGCCTCATAAATTACAACCCCGCAAGGACTGCGGCTGGACAGATGTCTCTTTCTTCGGATGACCATGCGATTCTCCGTCCTGGCGGCCCCAACGCTCCTGCTGCTCACCACTGCGTGTGCCAAGTCCGCAGATCAGACTGCCACCAGTGATACCGCGGCGCATGCAATGGTGAAGGTCGACGCCGCGCAGCCTGCTCCCCCGGGTTCCATGCAGGGCATGGCGCACATGACCGGCGACCCCGACCGCGATTTCCTACGGATGATGAGCGATCATCACACGGGCCTCATTGCCCTTCTGCACCCCACGATAGAGATGAAGGCGAACCTCGCCTCGAAAGTCGATGCACGAAAGATGGACAAGGCGCAGGATGCGGAAATTGAAATGATGGCCGGGATGTTGAGCCGCCACTTCAAGGATGAGTACGAACCCAAGGTCATGCCCGAACATCAGCAGATGGCAGGCGGGCTGAAGAGCCAGTCGGGTACAGCGTACGACCGCCGGTTTTACGAGAACATCATCGTGCATCATCGCCAGGCGCTCAAGCTGGTCAACGAGTATCTGCCGAAGGCGAAGATGGCCGATATCCGCACGATGGCTGAAAAGATGAAAGTAGATCAGACGCGGGAAATCACCGAGTTCGAGAAAAAGCTCACCGCGCTCCCGCAGTAGTCCCCGACCCGTCCTCACACCGGAATTTTACCATGCCGCCTGCTCGTGCCGTCACCGCGCTGTTCCGCGTGTTCCTCGGAATCGCACTGCTCCTCCCCGCTACCCGGCTCGACGCCCAGAAGCGAGCGCGCGTTTCCGCGACTGGGCAATCGGCGCAGCAGCATGCACGCGTCGAAGCCGCCGTACGCGCGCTTTTCGCCGCTGCTGAGCGTGGCGACCTCGCTGCGCTGGACACGCTGTACGCTGGTGACAGCCTGACCATCATCGAGGGCGCCGGCATCAATCGCGGATGGGCCGACTACCGGGATCATCATCTGGGGCCCGAGATCAAGGAAATGCAAAACTTCCGGTATCGCCCGTTCGAGATCGAGACGCACGTCTCGGGACCCCACGCATGGGCCATCTTCCGCTACGCACTCACAGCAGAAATGAGCGGCAAGCCTGTGGACGCGGTCGGCCGCGGCACGGCCATTCTCGAGCAACGCAAAGGGACGTGGATAGTCCGGCACACGCAGACCAGCAGCCGCGCGCGCAGGCCGGCGGATCCGCCCGTGCCACAGTGACTCCCCCTGGCGACCCCCGCTGGAAACGCGTCGTCAGCGATCACTCACGACGCGCACTGTTCGCGAGCGCCGTTACCTCGCGTCGCACAAGGCGTGGCAGGAAGTCGTCGATGAGCGCATTCCCGCGACGGCGATGCGCGAGGACGAAGCGCTCGAACGCGATCGACGATTCCGTCGGCGGGAGCGCAAGGATGGCATCGGCTGCCGCCCGGTCTTCCGCGCGAGGGGTTGGCGGATGCGCGTCCTGATAGACGCCCTGCAGCAGTGACGTAGCGCGGTGCTGGATGCTGTCCTGGGCCATATCGACCCGCAGCGCCGCCTCCTTCAGCGGACCCTCCGGCACGCGATTCATCAGCTCGTGGGCCAGGTATGTCAGTGCGACGTGATGATCCACGAAATCGCGAAGGAAGTGCTGGTCCTCATCGCGGGCAGGCGTGTCGATGACGGTTCCTGTCGCGTGCACGTCCGGCTTTCCATCCTGCGCGACCGCAGGCGCATCGGCAGCAGAAGCAGTGACGGGATCGCTCGACGAATCAGCCATCTGCGTCATCGCGCGCGCGTCCATGGCTGTCGGCATCGCAACAAGAATGGCCGTCACCACCAGTACGAGGACAGCGACCCCCAACTCCACGGTCGCTGAGCGCCGGATTTTCTTCGCTCCGTCCATTCCACCAAGCGAGGGCTTCACCCGAAGCCAGTTGTAGGCGCCCGTCGCCGCCACGACGGACAGGATAGCGAGCTTGAGCAACAGCATCTGCCCATACGGCGTCTGCCACAGCGCCGGGATCGCGCCCAGATGCAGCCACGCCGCGAATACGCCGGTCACACTCGTGAGGCCCGCAAAAAGAAGTGCCGTCGGCGAAAACGCGTTCACCAGGTCAGCAACGCCCGGCCCACGTTCCGGTTCCGGAAGACGCATGGCCGCAGGAATGCCGGCGAAGACAACGAAAAGAAGGCTTCCCAACCACCCACTGGCACCGATCACGTGAAGACCATCGGCAACGACGGCGAGCGTGGTCAGATTCGGAACTGCCGCGGCATGGCCACCGAGCGTGACGCTGAACGCAGCCGCTACGCCACCCGCCGCGGCGAGACCCCAGCCATCCCGGCTGCGCAGGGTTCCTTCATCCCCCACTGCGCGCCGCGCACGCGCGAATCCGGCCAATGCCACCAGTGCACCAGCTACCTGAACCGTCCATCCCCATCCCCACATCGTGCGCCGGAGCATCGCGGCAACGAGGCCGGGCTCCAGGGCACTCGAGGACCCGTGCATCGCGACAGATTGGGCAACCAGCCGGAGAATCGCGCTCGCCAACAGCACGCCCACCGCCCACATCCCCATCGTCGCGGCCCGGTTGCGCGCATCCGGGAGCATCGGCGAATCGGGGCGCTGCTTCCGGCGCAGGAAGCCGAGCACCGCATAGTGAAACGCGAGCGCGCCAATCAGGACGAGCAGTGCCGAGTATTGCAGCCAGCGCACGGCAACGAATGCGGGTGAGTCGACATCGAACGCCTTTCCACGAGGAAAGCTCTCGGGACTGTGATGCTCCGCCGGAGCGGGAGGCTGGCCCGGAGGGGTGACCGTGGCACGCACGGCTCCGCTCTGACCGCCTGACGGGTCCGCGTGTGGCACGATGGTGAACGAGAACCGTCCGCGCACCGGATGGCCGTCTGCTCCCGCGGTTCTCCACGTGACCGTGTAGACGCCCGCACGCAAGGGACCGTTGATCGCGGCCGCGACGGTGAATCGCTCGCCGATAACCTTGGAAACCGCACCCAACTGGACCGCTCCATCCGGCCCCGACAGCGCGATCGTGGTGAACGTGAGTTCGGGCGACTCGGTGAATGCCAGCCGGATTTCACGAGGGAAGGCCACGAGCGTCGCATCCTTTGCCGGTTGCGAGCTGCGAAGTCCACCGTGCGCGCGCGCCTGTCCGGCGCACGCAACGAGAAGGAACGCGGTGGCGAGTGCGCGGAAGCGGAACGTGAGCATCCTTATGGCATCTTCATCTTGCTGTGATCCATCCCCTTCATTGGATCAGCCTTCGTTGGCTCGGCCTTCTTCGGCTCGGCCTTCTTCACGGGCGCCTGTGCCTTCACGGCAGGCTTCTTCTTCGGCGTCCGTGCAGCGGTAGGGGTACGAGCAACGGGAACTGGCGTATCCGCACGCATCGCCGCTTCCATCTGCGCTCGATGCTCCGCAGGCATGGACGCCATCATGTCCCGCATCATCCGTCGCATGCCCGTGTCAGCCATCATGCGCGCGCGAATGACAGGATCGGCCATCATGCGCATGTGCATCTCCATCATGCCGCTCGCGGACTCGGCGGGCATGGCCATCTTCGAATGATCCATGGCCGCCATCGCCGTATCCGTGCGCGTGGGGGGCATGTTCATCTTCGAATGATCCATCGTTGCCATCGCCGTATCCGTGCGCGCAGCCGGCATGTTCATCTTCGAGTGGTCCATGCCCGCCATCGTCGTGTCAGTGCGCGCTGCGCCCATGTTCATCTTGCCGTGATCCATGCCGGCCATCACCGCACCGCGCTCCACTGTCGGCGTCGGGAACGCGGCGAGGAACCCGACCGCAGGACCTCCCATGTTCTGCACGCCCATCATCGCCGTCATCTCCCGCCACTCCGCTTCCGTCTGCACGTACGACGTGTCGTCGCGATAGCGACGCGCGGCAATCATGATCTCTGCCCGCTTGCGCGCTCTCGGCACCTTCGGATTCGCGAGAATGTCGCTGATCACGTCGTGCATCGAGTGGAGATTATCGAAGATGATCGCGGCCTCCGGATAGCGCGCCGCAAATACCGGCGCGACGGCGGCGGTCATCGGCATTACGCGCGGCATCCACGTTGGCGGACTTTCGATCATCTGACGGAACCGCGCTACGGCCGCAAGAATCCCCCTCTGCCGCTCATCGACATTCGTGCCGACCACGAGGGGTTCATACAGTCCGACCTGGAGCCAGTGATACGCCCAGATGAGCCCGTTGAACTTGGGATAGGTGTGGCGAAATGCCGTGGAATACGGCTGGCCTTCCATCAGCTCCATCGTCTTCGGCTGCGAGCTGAAGGCGAGGTCTTTTCGCGTCTTGTAATACCGCAGAAGCTCCTGCACCGTGGCGTCCTTCTCGGGCGCGGACAATCGCTCATCCGCCCACACGTCGTAGATCTGGCGATGGAGAAGGTGCGCCCAGTCAAACATCTGCTTGGCTTCGGGCGCCAGCTTGGCGTACTCGACCTCGATCGCGGCTTCCTCGAGCGGCACCCGGGGCGGATGCACCAGCAGTTCACGCGTGATGAAGTTGTATTCCTTCTCCTCGAGCAACGACACCGGAGCGCCCGCAGCCGTCCACAGCCTCTCGTAGAGAATGGCGTGGCCGTAGTCGAAGGCGTTGAAGAGCCGGTCCGCAGCAGGATAGTTGTGCCGGAACGCCCAGTTGAACTTCCCCGGCAGGTAGAACTGCTCGTAGGTCGTCGCCCACTGCGCAGAAGCAGCGGAAGGAATGACTACGGGGATCGCGAGAAGGACCGCGCACCGGAGCGCGCGGCTCGCGAGGAATGTGGGGCTGAAATTCATGATGTCGCGTGGCCTCAGCGCACAGGGAAGACTGAGCGCACCGAAAAGGCGCGCGCGAGTCCGAAGGTGACGAACCAGGCCTGATCTGCACCCGTCAGGCGCCTGCCGATACCGCCGTCGAGCGCGAAGAGGGGTGACAGTTGGTACCGGACTCCGGCACCGGCGTTCCAGTCAACGTCTTCCGCGGACTCGATCGGCTGCCGGGCGAAAACTTCCGCCGTGATGAGCATGGCGCGCAACGGAAACGTCTTGTCGACGGCCAGACCACCGAGCCACCGCGATACTTCCGCCGCACCAGCGCTCGCCGCGCCCGGCTCCGAGCCGAACGTGTATCGCCCGTTCAGATGGAAGCGTGCGACGCGCAGCGTCTTCGTGACGATGCCCTTCGCCGAGGCGTATGCCTTGTCCGGTCCCAGGCTGCCAACCGGCGCGAGCACGTCGGCGACGATGGCCAGCGCGGGGATCGAAGTTTCCGCATTAAGGTTGTGCAGCAGCGATACGTCGAGACCAGCGATGCCGCTGCGACGCTGCCCGGCTGCTCCATCTATGAAAGCGATGGGCAGTCCGATTTCGATGTGCGTCCGCGGGAGCAGCCCGTACGCGATTTCGGGCTCGAGCCCCCAGCTGTAGCGCCCCCCTCGGCTCCGCTCCAGACGCACTGGCGCGAGCTGCAGCTCAAAGGCGTAACGCTCGGTCGCGTAGGCGTCCTCAACGGTGATGGGACGGCCGGCGTCCGTGTTGTAGTAGTCGGTTTGCGCCGCGAGTACGGCGGGGATCGTCGAGAGCAACGCGCCGATCACGGCGTGACGCGGCAGGGCGAGTCGAGAGAGCAGACGGGACATCGAAAAACGGTTGAAGCGGGGGAGTGTGTCGCGAGAGGCGGCGGGGCATCCCGGCACGCCAGGTGGCGCGAATGTTTTATGGTGCTTAAAGCATGCCACGACGGACGGGGAACGTCAAGTGTCGTCGTCAAGACCTGCTGGTCGCGGCGCAGAGGGCGGACGCTAGCCGTCGAACGCTGCTCTGGCCGTCGTCAGGTTGTGGTGCGGACACGGATGGCGCTCAACACCAAGCGCGAGGCCCGGGCAAAAGACGTGCAGGATTGGCGGTCCAGTGTGCTTCGTGCAGTCGCGTGACGTGGCAGCGTGGCCATGAGTGGCGACGCCGTGACCGCTTCCGGTTGGCAGGGGGTGCGCCATCAGCACGCCCGATGACCACACCAGCGCCAGAGCCACGGCCGCGCTAATCAGGGAGCGTCGCGTCACGTGCGTGCGCACAGGCGTATCCTCTCCGGCTAGCCGTCGCACGCGACGCTCCAGCAGGTCGTGGCGGTAGAAGCCCACCGCAGCCCATCGCGCGGTGCCGCGTGCGTCGCCGACGTTCCATTGTGCGAGCGCCAGCAGCGCCGAAGCGAGCGCCAGTGGTCCGCGGGCAGCTGCCTTGTCGTCCGCCTGTACCTCGGCTTCGTCGGCCGCGTCATCCGCGAGGCGCATGAGCGCGGGAATCCAGAACAGCGTTCTCCCGAAGAAGCGGAACATCGAGAGGCGAAGCGGATCGCGCCGCACGACGTGCGCATCTTCGTGCGCGAGCACGGCGACAAGCTCGGCCCGCGACAGGCGCTGTGCCAGCGAGGACGCGACAAAGACGCGCGGCCTCAGCCATCCCGTAGTGAACGCCGGGTTTGGCAGACCGTCCACCACGCGCAATAGACCGGGTTCCAGGCCGGCCTCGCGCGCGGCTTCCCAGAACGTGTCTCCGGCGCGCGCTGGTTGCACGGCAAGTGGCGAGAGCACGCAGCGCGTCCGGTCCCACGCGCGAAGGCGGTCCCAGACGGCGAACGCGAGACCCGCAATCAGGAGCACATGAAAGAACTCGTGCACCGGAGCAAGCAGATGGTGCAGCGCGACGAGGCATAGCTCTCCCAGATGGTCGCGCCCACGCAGCAGCGTTCCGGCTCCGCTCACGAGGTGATGGCCGAAGACCGGACTCGTGCTGAGGAGGATCAATGCCGAGATCGTCACGAGCAGTGTGCGGCGGTGCGCCCCTTCGCGCGCCGCCACGGGAGTTGCGAGATACGCCTCCCCTTCCCGCTTCATCTCTCTTCGTCCTCCCGCTGCTGCTCCCGTACCCTGCGCCTGATGAGCCGCCCCAGCTCCGCAAGCTTGTCTGGGTCTCGCTCTGCCATCACGTCGATGAACGATGCCGCCATCACGTCCGGCCCGAACGACAGCACGCCCTCGACGATGCGTCGCGACGTGTGGGCGATAAAGTCTTCCTCGTTCCAGCGCGCCGAGTACTGGAGGACGCCATCACGCTTCGCCCGCGCCAGCAGCTTCTTGTCGACGAGCTTGTTGAGCACGGTCACGACGGTCAGCACCGCCACTTCGTGCTCCTCGATCACCCGCTCGTGCACTCCGCGCGCGGGCGCCGGACGACCAATATCCCAGATCGCGCGCATGACACGTGCTTCGAGGTCGCCCAGCACCTTCGCCAGGCCATCGGCGGAAAGCCTGACGGTGTCCTGTAATCGCGGCGCTCCGCGCTTCGGCGTTGCCATGCGCGGAATCTACGCTCGTCGCCGCACGGCCGCGACACCACTCACGACGATCAGCAGCAACCCGCACGCGCAGACAATTGCAGCGCCGGTGGGCAAATCCAGCTGATACGACGCCAGCAGTCCCCCAAGGCTCGCGAGCACGGCAATCACCCATCCAACGATGAGTTGCCCCCTCCATCGCGGCGTGAGCATCACCGCGCACACGGCAGGAACGATGAGGTAGGCAAACGTCAGCAGCACACCGGCAACGCGTACGAAGCTGACCACGACAAGCGCGAACGCAGCATAAAAGAAGAAGTCCCACAGTCGTACGCGCAAACCGTCCGCAATCGCTTTCGCCGGATCGGAAGAGATCAGCGCGAACCGCTTGTGAAATGCGCCGTAGAATCCGGCCAGAACCGCAAACACCGCAGCGCGCTGCACGACTTCTACGCCGGTCACGTTGAGGATGTCACCCGTCAAGAGGTGCTCGAGCTCCTCCTTGCCTCCCGCGACTCTGCTGAGCAGCAGGATCACACCGGCCGCGGCCACCACGAACGTGATACCGATGATCGCTTCCTGCGGGACCGCATCGTCATGGTTGCTGCGCGACCAGCTGAACAGTGCGGCCGCCAGGAACGTCACGAGCAGTGACAGCCAGAACGTGATGCGATCGTCGAAGTGGTAGCCCATTAGAAGCGCCACGCACGTGCCGAGCGTCGCAACCTGCGCGAGCGCGAGATCCACGAAGATGACTTCGCGCCGCACCACGTGCAGGCCAAGATACACGAGCAGCGGCGGGAGAATCAGCGAGGCCGCGAGCGGCCACTTCATCACCTCCCAGATGACCCCGAGCTCGACGCTCATTTCGTGTCCTGCAGCCCTTTGACCAGCGTTCGCACCAGGGAATCCATGAGGGTGAAGTACGTGTCGGTGCCCTTGATCGCGCCGGGCTGCTGCGAGATGTCCAGCACCACGCCGCTGGTCTGTCGCGCGACCGTTTCAGCCGTCTTGCGGTTCTGGTACGGCTGGACAATGATCACGCGCGCTTTTTCCGCCCGCATCTGCGTGATGACTTTCGCCAGGTGCGATGGCGACGGCGCAATGCCGGGCTTGGGCTCCAGTGTTTCGATGATGTTCAGGTTGAACCGCTGACCGAGATACACAAAGTCCTTGTGATACGTCACGATCTTCGCGCCACGATACGGCGCCAGCGCCTTCTGCCACTCGACCAGCTTCGCGTCGATGGTCGCGTTGAATTTCCTCAGGTTCGCCTTGAAAAGCTCAGCCGACGCCGGCGCGACGGCCGAGAGATGCTCGGCGATGTGTGCTGCCACGACTTTGGCGGCAAGCGGGTCCATCAGGAAATGCGGATTGCCAAGGGCATGGACGTCGCCCTTCGCGCGATCGAACGATGTGGGAATCTCCAGCAGGCGCATGCCTTGCGACGCGATCACGCGACCTGGCGAACCAGTCGCGATCCGGTCGTTGCGCGCACTCTCGAGGAGCGGCGGCAGCCATCCAATCTCGAGCTCCGCGCCGCCTTCGATGAGCACATCGGCACGATTCAACGTCACGATGTGACTGGGTTTGGCATCGACGAAATGCGAGTCTTCCGTCGGCTTCGCGAGCACCTTTACTTCGATTTCGGCGCCACCGATCTCGCGCGCAATGGCGCCGAGGTCTGGAGTCGTCGCCACAACGCTGAGCTTTTTCGCGGGGGGGCCTGCCGACACGAGCAGCGCGGCGGTTGCGGCTTTGAGCAGGGATATGAAATGCATAGTCAGGGTCTCAGACTCTAGAATTTGTGTGCGGCATGTGCGCCGAGCAGGAACTCGAACTGCAGCAGTACAGTGTGATCGCCGCCGATTCCCTTCCGGTTGTCGTAGTTGTGCTGGACGCGGAATTTCGAGAACTCGGTTGGATACCACGTGAGGTTGGGCGAGATCCGATAGCGGTCGCCGCGGAGCGGGGCATCGAAACTGACGGCACTCCCTCGGGCAAACTCGCCGCGTAACCCGGCAACGATGCGTGGTTTGATACCCCACAACACCTGCGAATACGCGCCACGATCGTGGAGAGTCTCCGCTGCCAGCGTTACAGACGGGGCGGCTTCCGACACGCGGTCGGCCGCTTGGTACTGCCGATACAGCGCTTCACCCTGCAGCGAGACGAAGGGGAAACCCTGGCTCGCCGTGGGCGACTTCCATTTGTAGTACACATCAGCGCCGTAAATTCGCGTACGGGCTTTGGCTCCCGAATTGTTCGGGCCGAACGCGGCCGATGCGCCCATCAACAGCGTTTGCGTATCGGAAAGATCGAAGGACGTCGCGAGCCGCGGCACGAACAGCAAGTCGCCCACGCCCCGTACGGCACGTGCGGTCGCCGTCCCACCATGGATTGCCGCGGACTCATCCGACCGGAAGCTGGACGTCGTCCCGCCCGCGCTGTTCAGGACGCTCACCATCGCTTCGGTGTAGAAGGACGTGGGAACGAGCCAGGACATTCGCACGCCCTGGCTCCGCATCCCATCAGGGCCGAACATGCGATTGAGCACGAGTGGCTGGTCCGCAAAGGACCATGAGTGGGGATGCTGTGGATTCTGTCGGCCGAACTCCACAAAATACTGCCCGCCCTTCATCTGCAGATTTCCGGGCAGCGCCGTGGTCAGGAAATACATCTCCTCCAACTCAACGCCCGTCTCACCATTCTCGTCGATCTTGTACACGATATTCGCGACACCCTTGAGGTACGGGTCGATCGTCCCGTCCAGTGACAGCTCGGCGTTGGGAATCGCGAAGCCGCGCACTTTGGGTTCGTGATCCCCCAGCTCCAGTGCGGCAACATCGGGCTCCGTCGACCACGCGAATGCCGACAGGCCGACAAAGCTGACGTTCATGTAGGCTCCAGACGCACGCGCTTGCGGCGCCGGCGCTGGCGCCGCTGCAGCCAGCGAATCGGCGCCCGCGCGCGCGACCGCGAGACTGTCTATCCGCGCCTGCATTGCGCCGACCAACGCCGCCAGCGAATCCAGCTTCTGTTGCTGTCGCCGAGCCGTCGTATCGGTCGGTTGCTGTGCGCCAAGGTGGGCAGTGCATAGCAGGAGAGCCGCGACGAGAATCGCGGGAAACTTCATGGTGCGCATTTTTTCAGGTACTCCACGACTGATGGTTGCCAGGCGCAGGAGTGCGCCGGCGGATGTCAGGCCGGGAGCTCGGGGGGCGCGCGAGAGAGAGTGCCCTGGTGTGCAATCAGGCGCGGCACTGCCTCGCTGTCGACACCGTCCGATGCGCCACCGATCTCCGGCACCGGCACGGCCTCCGCCGCAACCTTCGCCGCATGCGTCGAGAAAAAGCGGCAGAGGACGCAATCCGCTTCATGCTGGCGCGTGCACTGCTGCCCGGAGACGTCTTCGACATGGGCCACGCTGCCCGGACCCGCGCGCGCGACCATCGCATCCGCGACACTGAGCGCCCCCGGCAGCAGGAGCTGCGCGACGGCGAAAAGTATCGTAAGGGTGCGAGAGCGAGCGGCCATGAGGCGCATTACAGGGAATGGTACCCATGCCGCCAGCAGGCGGCAATCACCGATGTTACCCCGCTGTGACCGTCGGGTGCCGCAGCTACTCCACCGAAACCGCCACCGCGCGCTCGGGAAAGTCGTCATGGTCTCGGCTCACATGAACCAACCGCACGCGCGCCGTCGTGCTGCTGCTGAGGGCGCCCGTCAACGTGCCACGCTTTGCCGTGGTCCGGGTGAACGAAAGGACCGCCGCATTGTCCGGCACGAATTCCAGGCGGAAGTCGCCTTCGTCCGCGACGATCCGCCCGTCGGCATCGCGGAAATCGGCCTGCAGTAATGCCGGAACGTTGCGCCTCAGGCGCAGTCCGCCGCCGGTCAGCGCGCCGTTCGCCTGCACGGTGACCATGAGCACGTCATCAATGCGCAGCTCCATTCGGCTTATCGCGGGCTCGTCAGGCACTGCAGTGGCGCTCGAACAGGCACACACGAGCGCAAGCACGAGGGATGAAGTTCGCACGGTGCTGACGGCGAGACGAGGGAGCTTCATCTCCCGCGCGAAAGGTGCTGCCGCAGGCGAGCGCAGCCGCGACGGCCGGAAGGAGGAGGCATTGGGCGTTTCATCATCCTGCGCACAACCTTATGCGAAATACCAGGGGCAAGCCAGCGGGAAAAGTCCCCCTGCGTGCGTGTTGACGCCTCTTTGCAGGGCGAATAGCCTTCCCCTTTCGGTTCGCCTCCCTACCATCTGCTCATGAAGCGCGACGACGCTCTCGAATACCATTCGCGCGGCCGGCCGGGCAAGATCGCCGTCGTTCCCACCAAGCCACTCACCAACCAGCGCGATCTCTCACTTGCCTATTCTCCCGGGGTGGCCGAGCCCTGCCTGGAGATCGCGAAAAATCCCGACGACGCCTACAAGTACACGGCCAAGGGGAACCTCGTCGCTGTAGTCACCAACGGCACGGCGGTGCTTGGACTCGGCAACATCGGCGCGCTTGCCGGAAAGCCCGTGATGGAGGGCAAGGGTAACCTGTTCAAGCAGTTTGCCGACATCGACGTCTTTGATCTGGAAGTCGGGTCTGAGGATCCGCAGGACGTGATTCGCTTCTGCCAGCTCCTCGAGCCCACCGTGGGGGGAATCAACCTCGAGGACATTCGCGCACCCGATTGTTTCCTCATCGAGGAGACGTTGCGGAAGACCATGAAAATCCCGGTCTTCCACGATGACCAGCACGGCACGGCCATCATCAGCGGCGCCGCACTCCTCAACGCCCTCGAGATCGTCGGCAAGGACATCGGGGAGATCACGGTTGTCTTCTCCGGCGCCGGGGCGGCCGCCATCTCCACGGCCGAGCACTATGTCCGCCTTGGCGTGCAGCGCGAGCGGATCATCATGTGTGATCGCGCAGGAGTGATCCGTCGCGACCGAGACGGCGACATGGATCCGTACAAGGCGCGCTTCGCAGACGGACTCACCAGGGCTCGTACCCTCACAGAAGCGCTGCTCGGCGCGGACGTATTCGTCGGCTTGTCCGTCGCCGGCGCCGTCAACGGCTCGATGGTCGCGCAGATGGCCGCCCGGCCGATCATCTTCGCGCTCGCCAACCCGGTGCCGGAGATCCTTCCAGACGAGGTACGCGCGGTCCGCGACGACGCCATCATCGCCACCGGACGAAGCGACTACCCCAACCAGGTCAACAACGTCCTCGGCTTCCCGTTCATCTTCCGCGGCGCCATCGATGCGCGCGCGAGCGAAGTGAATGAAGAGATGAAGATGGCGGCCACCCGCGCGCTCGCAAACCTCGCGAAACAGGATGTGCCTGAGAGCCTGTCCATGCTCTACGGACTGAAGCGCGTCGAGTTCGGGCCGAACTACCTCATTCCCTTCCCCTTCGACCCGCGCGTGTTGCTCTGGGTCGCGCCAGCCGTGGCGTGGGCCGCGGTCGCGAGTGGCGTCGCGAAGGAGTTCATCGACCTCGAGGAGTATCGCGACCAGCTGGAGTCGCGCCTGGGCCGCGCGCGCGGCGTCATGCGGGGCATTATCAACCGCGCGGTGCGCAGCCCCAAGCGCCTCGTGTTTGCCGAAGGCGAAGAGCCCAAGGTCATCCGCGCGGCCCAGATTCTCGCCGAGGACGGCATCGCGCACCCCATCCTCCTCGGAAGCCGCGAGGTCATCGAGCAGCGCGCGGCCGCCAACAACATCTCGTTGCACGAGATCGAGATCGAGGACATCGCGACCTCACACAATCTCGACCGGTATGCGGACTACCTCTGGCAGCGCCGGCAGCGGAAGGGAATGAGCCAGGCGGAAGCGCACCAGCGCCTCCACAACACGAACTACTACGGGTGCGTGATGGTCGGCCTCGGCGACGCGGACGCCTTGGTCTCCGGAGCGACCGTCAATTATCCAGAAGCGCTCCGCCCCGCGCTCGAAGTCATCGGTGCACATCCGAAGGCCGGTGTCGTCAGCGGCATGTACATGCTCGTGTTCGACAAGGAGATCGTCTTTTGCGGCGATACCACCGTGAACATCGACCCATCGGCTGAGCAGCTCGCCCAGATCGCGTACGCCGCGTCCCGCATCGTACGGACCTTCGGCGTCGAACCACGGGTCGCCATGCTCTCCTTCTCCAATTTCGGATCGGTCCGGCACCCCGAAGCCGAGAAGGTTGCACGGGCGGTGGCGCTCCTGCGGGAGCGTGACCCCTCACTCCCCGTAGATGGGGAGATGCAGGCCGACACGGCACTGGACGAGACCCTCCTCCGCGACAGCTACCCGTTTTCGGTGCTGAAGGAACGCGCGAACGTGCTTATCTTTCCGAACCTGAGTGCGGGC